>JBEAYK010000040.1:0-7061 GCA_041159305.1 Pseudomonadota bacterium | reverse complement strand
TATGCACTGGATAACTTCATCACCCTCAAGGGCAGCCACACGCCGGACAGCAAACGCATCGCACAGACGCTGTCGGCGGCGCTGAAGGATCCCGCCAGCATCAAGCCGGCCAAACACCTGTTGCCGAGTCGGCTACGCCATTTCAAAACGCCGACCCGGATTGAATTCAGCCCCGCCGCCGGCGATCGCACGTTGATGAGCCTGGTCTGTGCCGACCGCCCGGGTCTGCTGGCCGACATCGGCTATGTGCTGCTCCAACGCAAAGTCCGGGTGCACGATGCCCGGATCGCCACCTTCGGTGAACGCGCTGAGGATATTTTCGTGCTCAGCGACCGGGACAACCATGCTTTATCCGATCCTGCGGTTTTGCATGACTTGCAGGCAGCGCTGTTAGACTATCTGGAAGGAAGGAAACCATGACTACTGAACTGCAAGCCCGAATCGAATACGCTTTCGACCACCGCGCCGCGCTTGATGCGGCTGCCATTGAGGCGCTCAAACCCGATCTCTATCACGTCATTGCCTTGCTGGAATCGGGCGACGCGCGCGTCGCCGAACCGAAGGACGGCGGCTGGAAGGTCAATGAATGGCTGAAGAAAGCGGTGCTGCTGTATTTCCGATGCCACGACATGGACGTGATGGGCGAGCCCGGCAATCCATTCTGGGACAAAGTACCGCTGCGCTTCGAAAATTACGATGCCGAAGACTTCCGCCGCCTCGGTGCCCGCGTGGTGCCCGGAACCGTGGCCCGCGCCGGTTCCTACATCGGGAAAGACGCCGTCTTGATGCCGAGTTTCATCAACATCGGCGCACATGTCGGTGCCGGCACCATGGTCGATACCTGGGCCACGGTCGGCTCCTGCGCCCAGGTCGGAGCCCGTTGCCATATCTCCGGCGGCGCCGGCATCGGCGGCGTGCTGGAGCCGCTGCAGGCCGCACCGACCATCATCGAAGACGATTGTTTCATCGGTGCGCGCTCAGAGGTGGTCGAGGGCGTCATCGTCGAACGCGGCTCGGTAATCGGTATGGGCGTGTTCATCGGGCAGAGCACTCGCATATACAACCGCGCCACCGGCGAAGTCAGTTACGGTCGTGTGCCGGCCGGTTCGGTGGTGGTGTCCGGTTCCCTGCCTTCAGTTGATGGAAAATATTCCCTGTACTGCGCGGTTATCGTCAAGCAGGTCGATGAAAAGACCCGCAGCAAGACCTCGGTCAATGATCTATTGCGTGGAGCTGTCGAGTGAGCTTGACGCTTTACGGTCTGCCGAACTGCGATACTTGCCGAAAAGCGCAGAATTGGCTGAAGCGCATCGAGCAACCGTTTGTATTCATCGATTACCGTGCCCATCCGATCGCCCCTGAAATGCTGAGCTCCTGGGCCGGACAACTGGGTGGCTTTGATGCGCTGTTGAATAAAACCAGTGCCACTTGGCGCAATCTACTGCCGAACAAGAAGTCACCGGGATCGACGCCCGAATACCTGATGCTGCTGAAGGAATATCCGGCGCTGGTGAAACGGCCTGTGCTGGTGTTTCCCGACGGCCGGGTAGTGCTCGGCTTCAAGGACGCCCAGTACAAGAAACTGTTTTCCGCCTGAGGAGAGACCATGAGCGATGTGCTGGCTTTGACACAGGAATTGATTGCACGGCGTTCGGTTACGCCCGATGACGCCGGTTGCATGGAGCTCATCGCCGCACGCCTTGAGCGATCCGGCTGCCATTGCCAGCGCCTGGATTTCGGTGCCGTGAAGAACTTATGGGTGACGCACGGGCAGGGTGCACCGGTGACCGTGTTGCTCGGTCACACCGATGTCGTGCCGCCGGGTGATGCCAATCTGTGGACCTCCGATCCCTTCAGTCCGGAAATCCGTGATGGCATGTTGTATGGCCGTGGCGCTGCCGACATGAAAAGCTCGGTCGCCGGCTTCGTTATTGCCATGGAGCAGTTCATCACCGCCCATCCCAATCATCGCGGCACCTTGGCGCTATTGCTGACATCGGATGAAGAAGGTGATGCCATCGAGGGCGTGCGGCGTGTGGCCGAACACTTCCGCAGCAGCGGCCAGCACATTGATTACTGCATTACCGGCGAGCCCTCATCGATGGCGGCGCTCGGCGATCTGGTCCGCGTTGGCCGTCGCGGCACGCTCAGCGGGACGCTGACCGTCAATGGCATCCAGGGTCACGTGGCCTACCCGGAAAAAGCGCGCAACCCGATTCACCAGGCCATGGCGCCGCTGACCGAGCTGGCCGCTCGGCGCTGGGACGAGGGCTATCCCGAGTTTCCGCCGTCTTCCTTCCAGATCTCCAACATCAACGCCGGCACCGGCGCCAATAATGTCATTCCAGGTACGCTGCGCGCATTGTTCAACTTCCGCTATAACCCGGGCTGGCGCGCTGAACAGCTCGAGCACGAAGTCGAGTCCGTGTTGAACGCCGCCGGTCTGGATTACCAGCTTCACTGGCACCGCGGCGGCGAACCGTTCCTGACCCAGGACGGCCCATTGCGCAGCGCCGTGCGTGACGCCATTGCCGAATTTTGTGGATTGGTGCCGGTCGAGAACACCGGCGGCGGCACTTCGGATGCGCGCTTCATCGCGCCGCTGGGCGCGGAAGTGATCGAGCTCGGCCCGGTCAATGCCAGCATCCACAAGGTCGACGAGCATGTGGCCGTCGCCGATCTGGAACGCCTGCCCGGACTGTTCCAGGCGATTCTGCGTAAACTGCTGACTTAACCAATCCCCAATTACGTTTTCATTCACGGCAACAGGAGAGTTTCATGACGATTGCACAATGGTGTGTTCTGGCGGCTTGCCTCTTGCCGATTCTGACCGTCGGTTCGGCCAAGGCCTCGTTGGCGCGTATTTCCCGCAAGCAGGGCGGCTACGATAACTTCAATCCGCGCGCGTGGGAGGACAAACTCGAAGGTTGGCGTGGCCGGGCACATGCCGCGCAAATGAACGGATTCGAGGCGCTTCCCTTGTTCATTGCCGGCGTGCTTTTCGCCCAGATCGGCGGTGCCGAAGAGGCGCGCATCGATCTTCTGGCCATGGCATTCATTGCCGCCCGTCTGCTCTATACCTGGGCCTATCTGGCCAATCGCGCCACCCTGCGATCCCTGATCTGGATGATTGGTTTGGGTCTCAGTATCGCTTTGCTGGCTTTGGGCTGATCCTTACGATTCAGCCGCCGGCCGGTTTCAGGTCGAAGGTGTATTCAGTTTTACCCGGGAGGAAGGGTGTGGCTTTGTGCTGTACCCAATCGGCATGGCCGGCACCCCAGAAGGGCGAGAGCAGGTGTCCGCTTTGACCGCCCGGCATGTGGATGATGCCATCCTCTTCATGACCCGGCGAAACTACCATGCGTTGGGATGCGCCGAAATTCGGTGACACCACCAGCGCCATGTCGGCATCGCCGGCGAGCTGATCCGGCGGCATGCACAGCGCCGATTTGGCGAAAGCCGGCAAAGCCGCGGCAAGCGGATGGCAGATGGCGGCGGTATTGCGCTCGCCCCAGGTGCGATCCTTCAGCGGGCCTTGTTCGCCGAGTTTTTCCTGCACCGTTTTGGCAGACTGTTCCAGCAGGTCGTTCCAATCTTTGTAGTCGCGGGTCAACAGGTGTTTCGGTTGGTCTTCCAAGAGTGCCCAGGCCACGTCCTCGAAGCCGGTGAAGCCCGGTGCTTCGTAATCGAAACCGTTCGGACCGGGCTTGGTGGCCTCGCGGCCGAGACGTTCAATGGCCGGTGCCAACAGCATTTCCTCAATACGATTACTGACTTCCAAGCGCCAAGCCCGGGTGATGCGGTAGCTGACCGAGTCAACTTTGGCGCCGCCATCCCAGCTCGGGTCGGCATCGCGCAACGCGCGCAACGCGGAATCCGCGGCGGCATCGCCGGCGGCGTCATCCAGCTTTTGCCACCAACGCTCCAGGAACGGTGCGCGGCCATCGGTCTGAATCGCCAGCAGGTCTTTTTCGGTGAATTGTTTTTTGGCCAACAGATTCTCGCGGATGGCTGTGCCGCGGGCACCGAAGGCGTAACCGGCGTTTCCGACCAGGTCCAGCCACGGACCGTCGACGACGCGGCCGTTGGCCGTCCACAGCCGTGCAATCGGTGGATCAACCAGTTTCGGATTTTCCGCGCCGGGCAGCCAGCCGTTCCACGTGCAGCCGGCCGTCGGGTCCATCGGCATGCGCTTGTCGCAGTTGCCGACACGCTTCGGCATCTGGGCGGTCAGACGCCAGGCGATGCGTCCGTTCTTGTCGCCGATGACCAGATTCTGACCGGGAATGCCGGTGCTTTCCGCGGCCAGCAGGGCTTCATCAAGCGAACGGCTGTGGCTCACGCTATTCAAGCCGAGGTTGAGTGCGCCCGGTTCCTGCGCTACCCAGCGCAATGCCAGTGAAACCCGTTTATCGACATCCCGGGTCACCGGCCCCCATTCGGTTTCGTTGACGTCCAGCATCACGGCTTTGCCGCCTTTGACTGCGATACGCTCATGGAAGCGCCGAACCGGAACGGCTTTGCCTTCGGCATTGATGTAGCTGCTGCGTGCGGCATCGGCCCAGCGCACGATGAAGAAATCGGTGAAATCGCCATAGCTGTTGGTGAAACCCCAGGCCACATGCCGGTTGCTGCCGACGATGACAGAGGGTATGCCGGGCAGGGTAAATCCGGAGACGTCCGAATCGCTACCGGTGAGCAGGCGGGCACGGAACCAGATATTGGGCGCCCGCAGTCCCAGATGCATGTCATCGGCGACGATGGCGCGTCCGTCACGGGTCAGCGATCCGGCCACTGCGAAGTTATTGCTGCCTACAGCTTCAGCCTGACGGTTCGGCTGGAACGCCAATTGCGGGGCGCTCATGTTGTTGAGGTTGATCTGATCAGCATCGGGAATGCTCATCGCATTTTTCGGCTCACCGAACAGCGGCGCATCCCACTGCGATTGGGTTTCGGTCAGAAGATTGTAAATCGGGTCCGGCAGCGCGCCCTTCAGCTGCCAGAGCTTGAACTCGCGCTCGTTGCTTTCGTCCTGCAGGTCGAAGAACATCGCGTAGCCGACCAAAAACGAATCTTCCGGCTGCCAGGCTTCGGGCTTGGTGCTGAGCAGCAGATACGGCCAAGGCCGGACCGACAGATCGGCCAGGCCGGCATTCACACCATCGGCATAGGCCTGCAGAACCGCGGCATCGGTGCCGGCCATCTGCGCGAAATGCTCGCGGATGCGCGCACGCAGGCGATGGATGCGGATGGATTTGTCTTTTTCCACGGCGATTTCACCGAACAGCGCCGACAGCTCACCGGCGGCCGAGCGCCGCAGCAGGTCCATTTCGAAATAGCGTTCCTGGGCATGCACGTAGCCGAGTGCGCGAGCCGAATCGGCGTCATTGGCCGCAGTGATGGTGACCGTGCCATTGCCGTCGCGGCTGACCTGCACTGCTTGTGACAGGCCCTGCAGTGACTGTGCACCCTCCAGGGCTGGCAGGCTGCCACGCAGCAAAAAGTAAATGCTTGCCGCGAGCACGATCACGATTAATAGCAGCGCCACCAGTGCGCGTTTGGTCCAGGTCAGCAGTGCCATGAAATCGGACTCCTCGGAAAATTAAAGACTTTCGATGCTGTCGACACGCTGGAAGCCACGCGGCAGGGCATGCCCGCGCTGGGCACGTGCGCCCTGATAGGCCTGCAGGTCGCGCCAGCTCAGCACCAATTTGCGTTGCCCGCAGTGCAGCACCAGCTCGCCGCCGTTACGCACGCAGGTCACGGCTACGATGTTTTCTTCGCCATCCTTGAGTTTGGCCGGCGGAATCTGCAGGATCTTATTGCCCTTGCCTTTGTCGAGCTCGGGAAGTTCCGAAGCCGGGAAGGCCAGCAGATTGCCGCTGCTGCTGATGGCCACCACGAAATCACTGGCGATGTCATGCACTGCGGCAGGAGGAAGAATGCTGGCGGCCTTGTCGGCGTTGATCAGCTGCTTGCCGGCTTTCTTGCCGGCCAGGAAGTTCTCGAATGCGGTGATGAAGCCGTCGCCGAACCTGCAAGCGACCACGAATTTCTGGCTCGGTTCGCCCTACGCCAGGCCGACGAAGTCAGCGCCGGAGGGCGGACTGAAGCGGCCGCTGAGCGGTTCGCCGTTGCCGCGTGCCGAGGGCAGGGTGTGGGTCAGGCAGGAATAGCTGCGGCCGGTGGAATCCAGCACCGCGGCGTTCCAGGTACTTCGCCCGCGCACGAAGTCGAGCAGGGCATCGCCATCGCGGTAGCCAAGTGCACCGGGGTCGAGTTCGTGGCCCTTGCCGGCACGGATCCAGCCTTTCTGCGACAGCACAACGGTCATCGGTTCACTGGCCACCAGCGCGGTTTCATCGATGGCCTGGGCCGCTTCGCGCGCCACCAGCGGTGACAGGCGCGCATCGCCGAATTTCTTGGCATCGGCCTGCAGTTCGTCCTTCAGCAGTTTTTTCAGTTTGGCGTTGGATCCGAGCGTGGCGATGATTTTCTCCAACTCGGCGGCCAGTTCGGCCTGTTCGCCGCGGATTTTCATTTCCTCAAGGCGGGCCAGCTGTTTCAGCTTGGTCTCGAGGATGTAATCGGCCTGATCCTCGCTCAGCTTGAAGCGGGCGATCAATGCGGCTTTCGGTTCGTCTTCGGTGCGGATGATGTGGATGACTTCATCGAGATTCAGGAACGCAATCAACAGGCCTTCCAGCAGGTGCAGGCGGCGCTCCAGTTTTTCCTTGCGGTAGGTCAGGCGCTTGCGCAGCGTATCCATGCGGAACGCCAGCCATTCATTGAGCAGCGCCTTGAGGTGCTTGACCTGCGGGCGGCCATCGAGGCCGATGATGTTGAAGTTGACCCGGTAGCTCTTTTCCAGATCGGTGGTGGCGAACAGGTGACCCATCAGCGAATCGACATCGACCCGGTTCGAACGCGGCACCAGTACCAGTCGGGTCGGGGTTTCGTGATCGGACTCGTCGCGCAGGTCTTCCAGCCACGGCAGTTTCTTGGCGCGCATCTGCTGCGCGATCTGCTCCATGACCTTCGAGGGCGAGACCTGATACGGC
>JBEAYK010000284.1:0-3624 GCA_041159305.1 Pseudomonadota bacterium | reverse complement strand
GCCTGTACCACGGCATCGAGGCACTCCATCAGCGGATCGGCCATCATCACCATGCCCGGCCCGCCACCGAAGGGACGTTCATCGATCCGGCGGTAGTTATCGTGAGTGAAATCGCGCGGGTTCCACACATGCAGGCCGGCCAGACCGCGCTCGAAAGCACGACCGACGACCCCCACCTGCAGACACTGGCGGAAGTAATCGGGAAACAAGGTAATGACATCGAAACGCATCAGAAGTCGGCATCCCAGTCCACACGGATTTCACCAGCGTTGAAATCAACCGCATCCACGAACCGGTCCAACAGGAAGGGAATCAGACGTTCGCGCTCGCCAATGATGACCATGACCGGATTGGCTGGCGTTTCGAACAGGTGCGAGACCGTGCCGAAATCAACGCCCTCGCGATTGCGTACACGCAACCCTTCCAGGTCGATCCAGTAGTATTCGCCCGGCTTGGCCTTCGGCAGTTGGCTGCGCGTCACCCACAGCTCGGCACCAAACAGGGCCTGGGCAGCATCGCGATCATCCACACCCGGCACACGGATGACCGGGCCTTTTGCGGTCATGCGCCCTTTCAGATCTTCCAGCACCCGCTCGTGGCCTTCATGCACAAGAATCAGCGGCTTGTATTTCAGCAGCTGCTGCGGCGGATCGGCAAAACTCTGGCATTTGATTTCGCCCGAAATGCCGAAAGCGCCGACCATCCTGCCAATGAGGATGCGGCGCTCCGGATTCATGTCAGGCCCTCGCGTCATGGCCGCGAGGACGGGCTCAGGCAGCGGCCTGGCTCGAGGCTTCTTTCACGAGCATGCGGACTTTGTCAGTCAGCTGCGCGCCTTGGGAAACCCAGTGGTTGACGCGGTCGGTGTTCAGCTCGACACGCTTTTCGTTGCCTTGGGCAACCGGGTTGTAATAACCCACGCGCTCGATGGAACGGCCATCGCGCTTTTTGCGTTGATCGGTCACCACGATGTGGTAGAACGGACGCTTTTTGGCGCCGCCGCGGGTCAGTCGGATCTTGACCATAATGTAATGTGCTCTGTAGTTCGGGGTGGAATCGGGGCCGAAGCCTCGGGTAGCCCGATATTATAGCCCCAAACCGGCTTTATGGAAAGCCGGAAGCTTAACGACCGCCGAATCCGCCCGGAAAGCCGCCGCCGAGCATGCCTTTCATGCCCCGCATCATGCCTTTCATGCCGCCACGGGAGAGCTTGGCCATCATGCCTTCCATCTGCTGGTATTGTTTGAGCAGGCGGTTGACATCGGCCGGGGTGGTGCCCGAACCGCGGGCGATACGGGCCCGGCGCGAGCCGTTCAGCAGACCGGGATTGCGGCGTTCTTTCGGGGTCATCGAGTTGATGATGGCGATCATGCGCGGCATTTCCTTGCCGGTGACCTGATTTTTGACATGATCCGGCACCTGGGCCATGCCCGGCAGCTTATCCATCAGCCCGGCCAATCCGCCCATGGACTGCATCTGCTGGAACTGTTCACGCATGTCGTTCAGGTCGAATTTCTTGCCCTTGGCCACTTTCTGGGCGAGTTTGGCGGCCTTCTCGTGGTCAACCTGCGACTGAACCTGTTCAACCAGACTGAGCACATCGCCCATGTCCAGAATCCGGCTGGCGGCCCGGTCCGGGTGGAACACGTCCAGGCCTTCGGGTTTTTCGCCGACACCGACGAACTTGATCGGCTGGCCGGTAATGTGGCGGACCGACAGGGCCGCACCGCCGCGGGCATCACCGTCTGTTTTGGTCAGGATCACGCCGGTCAGCGGCAATGCCTCGCTGAATGCTTTGGCGGTGTTGGCGGCATCCTGACCGGTCATGGCATCGACCACGAACAGGGTTTCCACCGGATTCAGTGCCGCATGCAGCTGCTGGATTTCGGCCATCATGTCGGCATCGATGGCAAGACGACCGGCGGTATCGACCAGCACCACGTCCATGTAGGTTTTGCGGGCTTCGCTGATGCAGGCTTTGGCGATATGTCGACCGGTGATTGGCTGGCTTGGCTCGGGAAGAAGTTCACCCCGACCTGCTTGGCCAAGGCTTCCAACTGGGCGATCGCGGCCGGACGGTAGACGTCGCAGCTGACCACCATGACTTTCTTCTTGCGCTTTTCCTTCAGGAATTTGGCCAGCTTGCCGACCGTCGTGGTTTTACCCGCACCCTGCAGACCTGCCATCAGGATGATGGCCGGCGCCGGCACATTGAAGTTCAGATCGACCGCCTCGGCACCCATCACCGCCGCGAGTTCGTCGTGCACGATTTTGATCAGGGCCTGGCCGGGGGTGAGACTGCTGAGCACTTCCTGGCCGACCGCACGCGCCTTGATGCGCTCGATCAGGGCCATCACCACCGGCAGGGCAACATCGGCCTCGAGCAGGGCGATGCGCACTTCACGCAGGGAATCCTTGATGTTGTCTTCGGTCAGCCGGCCGACGCCGCGCAGGCGTTGCAGGGTTCCGGACAGGCGTTGGGTCAGCGATTCAAACATGGGGCATCCTCGGTTCAGACGGCTATTATACGCCGGCGCGGATTTGCCACGACCCCTCGATTTTTGCGCGGAATATGCCAAACTGTGGGCCATGACCGTTGATATCGCCAGCTATACCGCCTTCTTCGCCTACCTGCTCAGCGCCGTGCTTTGGGTGTTCCGCCAGCGTACTGGGCTGAACAGCCTGTTCGCACAGGCCGCGGCACTGCTCGCCTTGGCCGCACACGCACTGGCACAGGGTCTGTTCTGGCATCAGGCGCAGGGCCCGGATTTGCATTTCTTCGCCGCACTGTCCTGGATAGCGCTGGCGATGGCGGTGATCAGCACTGCACTGACCGCGCGCAAACCGCTGTCGGCGCTCGGCATTCTGGTTTACCCGATTGCCGCATTGTCGGTCTATGCGAATTACCGCTGGGGCGTGCATGTGACCAGTGCGCTGGACTGGCGCCTGAAACTGCACGCCAGTTTCGCACTACTGGCTTACGCCGGCCTGTCCATCGCCACCCTGCTCGCCCTGCTGTATTGGCTGCAGGACCGCGCCCTGCGCCGGCGTCATATGCAGTCCTGGCTGGGCGCCTTGCCGCCGCTGGTGCAGACCGAACAGATGCTGTTCAAAACCCTGGGCGCCAGCTGGCTGTTGATGACGCTCACACTCGCCACCGGCGCTGTGTTCGTGGAAGACATGTTGGCCCAGCATCTCTGGCACAAAACCGTGCTGACCGCGCTGAGCTGGCTGGCCTTGCTGATTCTTCTCATCGGCCGCATCCGTTACGGCTGGCGCGGCGCACGCGCCGTGCATTGGACTTTGGGCGCTGCCACGCTGCTGGCCTTGGCGTTCTTCGGATCGAAACTGGTGTTGGAGATGATTTTGCAGCGCTAGGCTGAACAAAATTTTGCATCGAGATTTTTCTCAAGACTAATCATTTCATGTTCAAATCGAGCATTAACCACATGACTCACTTTAAAAAATGGCCTCTTGTGATCGGCTCAATTTTATTTTTACATGCAGCTTTAGCATTTGCTGTTTCTGAGAAGAGCAAGCAAATTCCATTCCATGTTGATGTGACATTTACTCCCGATGGCAAGCCTGTATTCGGCAATATCATCGGCCTGCCCGCTGTTTTAG
>JBEAYK010000039.1:0-7084 GCA_041159305.1 Pseudomonadota bacterium | reverse complement strand
TCCAAACCATTGCAAGGCATAGGCCCGGTGTTTTTCCGGTGGCAGCGTATTGGCCTGCACCGCCAAGTCGCGGGCAAAACCGATGCGCTGCGCCGGATCAACACGCAGAATGCGTCCCGATAAAGGCCGGTTCAAAGCCTTGGATAGTGCTTCTTGATCCAAGCGCATCAGCAATAGACTGTCATCGGCCTGCGCGGTGTAGGCCGGACCCATGGCCAAGCCCGGTGATGGCGGCGGCAACAGCAATCCTTCAAGCAGCATACTGCCACTGAGCGCGGCCGGTTTCGGCAACTGACGGTCGCCATGAACCGGCAACCAGCCGAGATCAACCAGAAGAGTGCGGCCATCATCGGCATCCGCAGCCTGAAAAACCGAAACGCCGACCTGATTGCCGCGCCGCTGATTGTCCAGCAAAAGCAGCGGGGCGTCGCGGAAAACCACGCGGCCTTGTGACCAGGTATAGCCTTGCGTCTGATCAAGCGCACCTGCCAGCGGCTCCGCCTTTTTTTCCTGAAGCACGGCAGCGACCGCCTGCAGAGCCTGCTGTTTTTCCTCACCCCGCGCCAATTGCCAGAAGCCGAGCCGCAAAAGCAACAGCTCGACCAGCAAGGCGGCAAGCAGCAAGATAATCCGTAACTTCACCCGAACACTCCGGTTTTCGCCGATAATGGCCAGAATACGCGAGCACCGGTGAATGCCATGGAAAAACTGCTGATCATCGCCTTTATCCTCCTGATACTCTGGAACCTGGGTGCGGGCCTGTATTACATGATGGTGGATAAGGGAAAAACCGACCGTACCGTCAAATCACTGAGCTGGCGCATCGGCCTGTCGGTGTTGCTGATTCTTTTGGTCATTGCCGGCATTCTCACCGGCGTCATCAAACCGCACGGGATTCACGGCTGATCTTCCATTTCCCGTTAAAAAAAGGCCGGCTTGCGCCGGCCTTTTGCATTACAGCACGTAGACGAACAGGAACAGCAGCAGCCAGACCACGTCGACAAAGTGCCAGTACCAGGCCACGGCTTCGAAGGCGAAGTGGTGATCCTTGCTGAAGTGCCCTTTGGCACAACGCAGCCACATCACGGCCAACATGATGGTGCCGAGCATCACGTGCATACCGTGGAAGCCGGTCAGCATGAAGAAGGTGGATCCGTAGATGCCCGAACCCAGGGTCAGGTTCAGTTCGTGATAGGCATGGATGTATTCTTCGGCCTGCAGGCCAAGGAAGATCACGCCCAGCAGCACGGTCGCGCCCAGCCACCAGAGCAGTCCGGTACGGGCATTGGCTTTGAGCGCATGGTGCGCCATGGTGATGGTGACGCCGGAAGTCAGCAGGATCAGGGTATTGATCAGCGGCAGACCCCAGGCCGGAATGGTTTCGAAGGCGCCGCCGATTTCGGACGGACCATTGGTCGGCCAACCGGCCACGAACCCCTGCCACAGATAGGCATTGGTCAATGCGCCGTCACCCTCGCCCGAGAGCCAGGGCAGAATGAAAGTGCGCGCATAGAACAGCGCCCCGAAGAACGCCGCGAAGAACATCACTTCCGAGAAAATGAACCACATCATGCCCATGCGGAAGGAGGTATCGACCTGGGCGTTGTAGCGGCCCTGCAGTGATTCGGAAATGACATCGCCGAACCACCAGCCCAGCACCAGCAACACGGCCAGCAAGCCGACAAAGAACACAGGCTGGCCCCACGTGCTGCCGTTGAACCAGTTGGCCACGCCAATCATCATGATGAACAGCGCGATCGAGCCGAGGAACGGCCAGCGGCTGTGGTGCGGAACGAAGTAGGCGTCGGCGTCGTGCGTGTGGGTGTTGGCCATAAAAATCCCCGGTACTGAGTTAAGGCGCCGCCAGAGCGGTGCCGGTTGCCGTTCCCGCATTCAATTTCGCGGTGGCGGCATCATTGATGAAAAAAGTGTAGGACAGCGTCAGCGTGGTGATCTCTTTCGGGAGATCGGGACTGACGATGAAACGCACCGGCATGTCGCGGCTTTCGCCGGCAGCCAGCGCCTGTTCGGTAAAGCAGAAACATTCGGTCTTGTTGAAAAATCCGGAAAACTGATTCGGCGCAACCGACGGCGCGGCGTTGCCGACCGTGGCAAACGCTGCGGTGCTTCGGGCGGTGTAGGACGTCGAATACAACTTGCCCGGCACGACCGTCATGCTGGTCTGAACCGGCGAGAACGCCCACGGCAGCTTCGAATTGACGGTGCCGTCGAAATAGACCTGCACCGTACGCGTTTCATCGATGGCTTTGCCGGCAAGCTTCGGTTCGGCGCTGGCACTATTATCGAGCTTGATGCCGAAAATCTTCTCGCAGGCGATGTTGTAGAGGGGAACCATCGCGAACGCGAAGCCGAACGAAGCCGCCGCAAGAACAATCATCTTGCGGGTGCTGCGTTGGGTCTGCGTACTCATGGTCGGATTCCCTTCAGGCTCAGTGGCTGACGTCGCCGTGGGCCAGATCGCCGTCTTTGATGACCGGCGGCTTTTCAAAGGTGTGGTGCGGCGCCGGTGACGGCACGGTCCACTCCAGGCCACGGGCGGAAGGCCAGGAACGGGCTTCGGCTTTCACGCCGCCACGCACCGATTGCCAGACGATATACACGAACAGCAACTGGGCCAGACCGAAGCCGAAGCCGCCGATTGAGGACCACATATTGAAGTCGGCGAAGGCCGGGTTGTAATCCGGAACGCGGCGCTGCATGCCGGCCAGACCCAGGAAGTGCTGCGGGAAGAACAGCAGGTTGACGAAAATGGTCGACAGCCAGAAGTGCCATTTGCCGAGGGTTTCGTTGTACATGTAGCCGGTCCACTTCGGCAGCCAGTAATAGGCACCAGCCATGATCGCGAAGATCGCGCCGGTCACCAGCACATAGTGGAAGTGCGCAACCACGAAATAGGTGTCGTGGTACTGGAAGTCGGCCGGAACGATGGCCAGCATCAGGCCGGAGAAACCGCCGATGGTGAACATGACCACGAAACCGAGCGCGAACAGCATCGGGGTTTCGAAGCTGATCGAACCGCGCCACAGCGTGGTGACCCAGTTGAACACCTTCACCCCGGTCGGAATGGCGATGAGCATGGTGGCGTACATGAAATACAGCTCGCCGCCCAAGGGCATGCCGACGGTGAACATGTGGTGGGCCCACACGATGAAGGACAGGAAGGCGATCGACGCGGTGGCGTACACCATGGCCTGATAGCCGAACAGCGGCTTGCGGGCGAAGGTCGGGATGATTTCCGACACGATGCCGAAGGCCGGCAGGATCATGATGTAGACCTCGGGGTGACCGAAGAACCAGAAGATGTGCTGGTACATGACCGGATCACCGCCGCCGGCGGCATTGAAGAAGCTGGTGCCGAAGAATTTATCGGTCAGCAGCATGGTGACCGAGCCGGCCAACACCGGCATCACGGCGATCAGCAGGAAGGCGGTAATCAGCCAGGTCCAGACGAAGATCGGCATTTTCAGCAGATCCATGCCCGGCGCGCGCATGTTGAGCACGGTGGCGATGATGTTGATGGCGCCCATGATCGAGCTGACGCCCATCAGGTGGATGGCGAAAATGGTAAACGCGGTGCTGGTGCCGCCCTGCAGCGACAGCGGCGGGTACAGGGTCCAACCACCGGCCGGGCCGCCCGAGCCGATGCCGAACAGCACCTGCAGGATCAGCGGCATCAGCAGCAGGGTGAATGCGAACGGCATGATCCAGAACGACCAGTTGTTCATGCGCGGCAGCGCCATGTCCGGCGCACCGATCATCAGCGGAATCATCCAGTTGGCCAGACCGACGAAGGCCGGCATGACCGCGCCGAAAATCATCACCAAGGCATGCGTGGTGGTCATCTGGTTGAAGAATTCCGGACTGACCAACTGCAGGCCCGGCTGGAACAGCTCGGCGCGGATGACCATGGCCATGGCACCGCCGATGAAGAACATCACCAGGGCGAACACGAGGTACAGGGTACCGATGTCCTTGTGGTTGGTGGAATAGAACCACCGCTCGATGAAACCTTGTTTATGGTCGGCCATGATTGCCTCTGTTTTCTTGAATTCGGAAATGCGTTATGCGGCGGGAGCCGCGGCGGTTTCGGCTGCCGGGGCCGGCGCAGCTTCCGCGGCCGGGGCTGGAGCAGCCTCAGCGGTCGGAGCGGCTTCAGCAGCAGGTGCCGTTGCTTCAACAGCCGGAGCCGGCTTCTGTGCAGCCAACCAGGCGGCGTATTCGGCCTTCGGCAGCACTTTCACCACGATCGGCATGAAGCCGTGATCCTTGCCGCACAGTTCGGCGCAAACGCCACGGTAGGTTCCCGGAGTTGCGACCTTGGTCCAGGCATCGTTGATGATGCCGGGAATGGCGTCCTGCTTCCAACCCAGGGCCGGGACCCACCAGCTGTGGATGACGTCGTCGGCGGTAATCACGAAACGGATGCGGGTATCGGCAGGAATAACCAGCGGCCGGTCGACATCACGCAGGTAGGTGCCATGCGCGGCGATTTCGGCCTGACTGGTGGTCTTGTTTTGGCGCAGATCGTCGGAGGTGCGGTCGAGACGGGAGATGAAATCGACGCCTTCGCCGACGTACTCATAACGCCACATCCACTGGTAACCGGTGACTTTGATGACCATTTCATCTTTTTCGGCACCGTGGTCGGCGCCGTATTGGGCCATGACCTTTTGGGTGGCCGGATAGGCCGAGACCACCAGAATCAGGATCGGGATGATGGTCCAGATCAGCTCGAGCTTGGTGCTGTGGGTCAGCGTGGTATCCGGCACAGCGCCTTTCGAGTGACGGAATTTGATCATGGCATAAGCCATGGCACCGAACACGATGATGCCGATGATCACGCAGATCCAGAGCATCATCATGTGCGCATCATAGGCGTTGGCCGCAGTGCTGGTGACACCCGGGGTCATGTTCAGCTGCCAGCGTGACGGCTCGGTCGGCTCGACCTGGGCAAACGCCAATCCGGTCATCAACACGCCCATCAGCACGGCAGCGCCCTGTTTCATACGGGGAAATTTCATGATGCAGCCTCAGTTTTTCTCAACGGGCAATTTTACCGCCTTCCCCGTGACTTGGGCAAGCCTTCCCTTACGGCGTCTTCACGCGCTCGGGGGGTTACGCTTTTGGCAAAAGCCCCCTAAAATTGAACCTCCCTGCCCGCCGGACCCCGCTGTGAATCCCATCATCAGCCCTGAACTGCCTACCCGTCGCCCGGAGTTGATGCAGCGCATCAGCGCCGCTTATCTGCGCGATGAGGGTGAACACATCGCCGAGCTGCTCGCGGCAGCCCCCGCCTCTGGACCGACCGTACAGGCCGAAGCGGTCGGTCTGGTGGAACGCACCCGCCTGCGCGCCGCCGATCCGGCCATGGTCGAAGCCTTCATGCGCGAATACGACCTCAGTTCCGAGGAAGGCGTGCTGCTGATGTGCGTCGCTGAAGCCCTGTTGCGCATCCCCGACCAGGGCACCGCCGACAAGCTGATCCGCGACAAGCTCGGTGATGCCGACTGGGACGCCCACGTCGGCCAGTCCACCTCCCTGCTGGTCAATGCCTCGACCTGGGGCCTGATGCTGACCGGCCGTCTGGTCAACCTTGCCGGCGAAACCCAGCGCAACGCCCTGGGGTCATTCAAGCGCCTGATCGGCCGTATGGGTGAGCCCGCCATCCGCTTGGCCGTGCGCCAGGCCATGCGCATCATGGGCCACCAGTTCGTGATGGGCCGCAGCATTGATGAAGCCCTGCAGCGTTCGCGCTCTGGCGACAATGCCGCCTACCGATACAGCTTCGATATGCTGGGCGAGGGCGCACTGACCCGCAAGGACGCCGCCCGCTATCTGCAGGCCTACCGCGATGCCATCCGTGCCATCGGCGCCGGCGGCCCTTATCCGGACGTATTCTCGGCGCCGTCGATTTCTGTAAAACTCTCGGCCTTGCATCCGCGTTATGAATTCAACAAGCGCGCACGGGTATTGGCCGAGCTGGCCCCGGCCGTGCTGGAATTGGCCCAGCTGGCCAAGTCCCAGGGCATCGGCTTCACCATCGATGCCGAAGAATCCGAGCGTCTGGAGCTGTCGCTGGAAGTCATCGTCGGCGTGTTCAGCGATCCCTCGCTGGACGGCTGGGAAGGCTACGGTCTGGCCGTACAGGCCTACCAGAAGCGCGCGACCTTCGTCATCGACTATCTGGTCGATGCCGCCCGCCGCACCGGCCGGCGCATGCCGATGCGTCTGGTCAAGGGCGCCTACTGGGATTCCGAAATCAAGAAGGCCCAGGTTGACGGCTTGGCCGGCTATCCGGTGTTCACCCGCAAAGCCAATACCGATGTCAGCTATCTGGCCTGCGCGCGTCGCATGTTTGCCGCGCACGATGCGCTGTATCCGATGTTCGCCACCCACAACGCGCAGACCATCGCCGCCATCCACGCCATGGCCGAAGGCCGCGCCTTCGAATTCCAGCGCCTGCACGGCATGGGTGATCATCTGTATGCGGAAGTGATCGGCAAAGACCGCCTCGATGCACCCTGCCGCGTGTACGCACCGGTCGGCTCGCACGAAGATCTGTTGCCCTATCTGGTCCGGCGTCTGCTGGAAAACGGGGCCAACTCCAGCTTCGTCAACCGCATCACCGATGCCAGCCTGCCCCCGGTGGAGCTGGTTGCCGACCCGATTGCCACCGTGGCCGGCTTCGCCAGCAAACCGCATCCGCACATTCCCACTCCGAACGCCATCTTCGGCGAAGAAAGGAAAAACTCCATGGGCGTCCTGCTCGCAAACGATGAAACCCTGAGCCATCTGGCCGCCGATATCGCCGCCGCCGTGAAACCTTGGCAGGCCACGCCACTGGTGCCGGGCACCACCTCCAGCGCGGTATTCACCGATGTCAGCAACCCAGCCGACCGCCGTCAGATCGTCGGCCGCTGGCAGGCCGCCGATAGCGCACAGGTCTCGAAGGCGCTCGACATCGCCCACGCCGCCTATCCGGGTTGGGACCACACCCCGGCTGCCGCACGCGCCAAAATTCTCGAGCACGCCGCCGACCTGATGGAACAGCGTATGCCGGAAA
>JBEAYK010000283.1:0-2580 GCA_041159305.1 Pseudomonadota bacterium | reverse complement strand
GATTTCGAGCTCGTCGGCGATGTGATTGGTGGAGATGTTGGTTTCGCCCTGTTCATTGAAAAGGCGCAGGGCAACATCAAGAATGCGGTTTCGGGTTTTTCCGGACACGTCAGTCCTTCAGGGAGTGCACAAGGTCGACATATTTCTTCATGGCCGATTCCTGGCTGGTTCCTTCAAGCTTTTGCCAGGCTTGGTATTTTGCCGAGGCCACGAAATCAAACATGCCCGGAGCTGGTCCGCTGATATCGCCCTCCGATCCCTGTTTGTAAAGACCGTACATGCGCAGCAGCGTGTCGTTGTCGGGCCGCTTCTTGAGATTCTTGGCCTCGAGGGCTGCCAGTTCAAATTGTTCCTGCAGTGTCGCCATGAAGAAGTCCGCCAGTTCAAATTGTTCCTGCAGTGTCGCCATGAAGAAGTCCTTTGACCTGAAGTCGGATTCCAGTATTATGCATTAAACTGCGATTTGCGGTAAAAAATCAAGCACCTATTCAACATTCAACGGGAAAGGGATCGGGTAATTCTATGGCTTATTTCGTCACCGGCGCCACCGGCTTCATCGGCCGTTTTTTGGTCAGCAACCTGCTTAAACGGCGAGATCGGCGAGGCGATGGGATGGGACATGAAACGCATCGTTCCGGTCACCGGCGATCTTTCCAAACCCAAGCTGGGCTTGAGCGCTGCCCAGATTGTCGCGCTTAAAGGCAAGGTCCAACATTTTTTCCATCTGGCTGCCATTTACGATCTCACTGCCGATGCCGACAGCCAGAAGCTGGCCAACATCGGCGGCACCAAGAACGCCTTGGAACTGGCCGCGGTCATCAAGGCCGGCTGCTTCCATCACACCAGTTCCATCGCCGCCGCCGGTTTGTATCCCGGCGTGTTCCGTGAAGACATGTTCGATGAGGCCGAAGGCCTGAAGGATCCTTACCTCAAGACCAAGCACGAATCCGAAGGTCTGGTTCGGAAGCAAAGCGCCGTACCATACCGCATTTACCGCCCCTCGATGGTGGTCGGTCATTCCAAAACCGGTGAAATCGACAAAATCGATGGCCCGTATTATCTATTCACCCTGATCAAGAAAATCCGGCAGACCCTGCCGCAGTGGATGCCGACGCTCGGCATCGAGGGTGGCCGCATCAACGTCGTCCCCGTCGATTTCGTCGCGGATGCCATGGATCACATCGCGCACAAAAAAGGGCTGGACGGCCATTGTTTCCATCTGGTCGATCCGGAGCCGATGCGCTTCGGCGAACTGATGAATACCTTTGCGCGTGCCGCGCATGCGCCGGAAATGACCATGCGTCTGGATGCCCGGATGTTCGCGTTCATCCCGGCGCCGATGCGGATGGCGGTGACCAATCTGCCGCCGGTGAAGCGTCTGACCAATATGATTCTGCGGGACCTGAAGATTCCCAAATCGACGCTGGAATTCATCACCTATCCGACCCGTTTCGATACGCGTGAAGCCGAGCGGGCGCTGAAAGGTTCGAAAATCAGCGTGCCGCCGCTCGACAGTTATGCCTGGCGCCTGTGGGATTACTGGGAACGTAATCTCGATCCCGATCTGTTCATCGACCGTTCGCTGCGTGGCAAGGTCGAGGGCAAAGTGGTGCTCATTACCGGCGGATCATCCGGTATCGGCAAGGCTGCTGCCCTTAAGATTGCCGAAGCTGGTGCCAAAGTGGTCATTGCCGCCCGTGGCGAGGAAGAGCTTGAGGCCACACGAAAGGAAATCAGTGATGCCGGCCATCTGTGCTATGCCTTCAAGGCCGATCTTGCCGATCTGGATTCCTGCGACAGCCTGATCGAACAGGTTTCCAAACAGCACGGTGGCGTCGATATCCTGATTAACAACGCCGGCAGGTCCATCCGCCGCTCGATCGAGCTCAGTTTCGACCGCTTCCACGATTTTGAGCGCACCATGCAGTTGAATTATTTCGGTTCGCTGCGTCTGATCATGCAGTCGTTGCCGGGCATGATCGCCAAACGCCGCGGCCACATCATCAACATCTCATCCATCGGTGTCCTGGCCAGTTCGCCGCGCTTTTCGGCCTACGTGGCTTCAAAGGCGGCCTTGGATGCGTTCAGTCACTGCGCCCAGGGCGAGCTGTCCGGAAAGGGCATCAGCTTCACCACGATCAATATGCCGCTGGTGAAAACGCCGATGATTGCGCCGACCAAGATGTACGATTCGGTGCCGACGCTCAGCCCGGAAGAGGCCGCCGATCTCATCGTGAAGGCCATCATCGACAAACCGAGCCGGGTCGCCACCCGTCTCGGCGTGTTCGCCGGCGTGGTGCATGCGGTGTTCCCGAAAGCCTACGAGGTGGTGATGAGCACTGCTTTCGAGCTGTTCCCGGACTCGGCAGCCGCCAAAGGCATGGCCGGCCGTGGCGATGCTGCTAACCCGACCAACGAACAGATTGCGTTTGCGTCGCTGATGCGCGGCGTGCACTGGTAATCGTCAGCTTGGCGCGGATACGAAAAAAGCACCGCAATGCGGTGCTTTTTTCGTATCCGCGCAAAGCTGACGATTACCAGTGCACGCCACGCATCAGCGACGCAAACGCAATCTGCTCG
>JBEAYK010000038.1:0-7152 GCA_041159305.1 Pseudomonadota bacterium | reverse complement strand
GCGGTGATTACCGAAGAGCTGACCATGGTCTTCCAGAGCACGGAGCCATCCGCTGCATTGAACGCGAATACTTCCCCGTTACGCCCACCAAGTGCGACCAGGCCGGAGTAAACCGACGGTCCGCCAGTGAGAGCAAAAGGCTGTGTCGGCTTCTGCCAGAATTTCCAGCCTCCGGATTCAGCTTCCTTGTTCGGAGTCGCCTTCCATTTGATTTTACCCGTCGTCTTATTGATGGCGACCAACTGATTGGCCGCATCGGCTGCATAGACCGTATCGCCGTCTACTACCGGCTTCTGACGGATAGCCAGTTCAGCCTCGCCCTGCCCCACGGAAACGGACCAGAGCTTTCGGATGGCGATCGGGCTGGCGATATCGGTCAGCACGGCCGGCGCGGACGCTTTCTCCTTGTCCGACTTGAAAATTCCGGTGACGGTCGAACAGGCCTGCAGCATCGTCAGCGCGGCGCAGAGTACGATCAGTTTGCGAACCATCAGCGAATCTCCTTGGGTTTGTCAGCACTTCCGCCGGCATCGGTGAGTTTAAGTTCAATCAGTCCGCGCGATCCGGAGTCGGCGCTCAGTTGCTGCAATGCCTCGCGGTAGAACTCAGCAGCGGCTTCGGACTTCCCGGAAGACATGGCCAGATCGCCCTTCAGTTCCGCCAATGATGCCGGATAAGCGACAGCCTTGATGGCATCGGCGGCTTTAGCGGCCTCGACTGTTTTACCCTGCGAGAACAGCAGTTGGGCTTTACGGATCTTGACCAATTCACGGTTTTGATCGTTTAGAGCCACGGCTGCGGCTTTGTCCAATGCACCGGCCGCCAAATCGTATTTGCCGAGTTCGGCGTGAATTCTTGAAAGACGCAACGCGGCCAGAAAAGCGAAATCCGAATCGGCATAATTGGCGATGATGGCTTCGCCCAACACCAAGGCTTTGGCATTGTCGGGCTTGTTGATGGCCTGGACGAATGTGTGGTACTGACTTCCGGCTTCCTGCGATTGCTGGGCCTGACGGCCTTGCCACCAGTGCCAACCGCTGATGGCGGCGATGATCAGCAGGATGCCGGTCAGCAGATTAGAGCCGTTCTTCAGCAGCCATTGTTTGACGCGTTCGCTCTGTTCGTGTTCGTCGTATTGGTCGGACATAGGGATTGATTATTCGCTCGGGATGGTTGAGGTCGGAACGGAATCGGCGGCAGCCGGTTTTCCGTCATCGGAGAGGGTGAAACGAGCCACTTCGTCGCGAATCAAGGGCGAAATGTCGAGTTTGGCGCCATCAAGGCTGATTTCGGCGCTGCTGGCATTGCCTAAGGTGATTTTACCGACTTTGGCCGGGTCTTGGCGGAATTCGGTGGTTCCACCGAGCGTTCCGCTGAAAAGAACAGAGCCGTCTTTGCCGCGCACTTCAACCCAGCTTTCCTGATTGCTGCGTATCAGAAGCTCGGCGATTTTCGATGGGACCGCTGCCGGGACTGGTTCGGCATTCGCGGCAACTGTCTGGCCGGCGCTTTGTCCGTCAATCGTAACGGCGGCTTGAATCGCCTGATTGTCGGGAGTGACGGCGTTATCGACCAGAGCATCCAGGGAGAGTGCTTCTGACGGCGATTGGCGCAGGTTCAGATAGGCCACCAGCCCGCCGACAGCAATCACGCTGACGACAGCCAATAACCATTTCGATGAACGCCGTGCGGGCTCAATTTTCGCCGACGTAATGGCTTTCAGGGGAGGCGTGCTGTTCATTCCCGGGATTTCATTGCGGATGTCCTCGCTCAATCCCAGAAGCTTGATGTAGGAGTTGATGTAGCTCTTGGCATAGATCGGTGCGCCGAGTTTCTGCCACTCCTCGTGTTCGATGGCTTCAATCAGATGGGTCCCGAATTTGAGGGCTTTCGCGGCATCCTCGACGGTCAAATCCATGAGCTCGCGTTTGGCCCGGAAGGTCATGCCGATCGGCTCTCGGAACAGGGGGTTTTGAATGGGATCCATGGGCTCAGTTTATCCGAGTGATGCTGTCGATGTGCGATTTGCGTTTGAACTCGGCCTGCCGGCGGGTTTTGTCCATCACTTGTCCCTTGAGCTGGCCGCAGGCGGCGTCGATATCGTCACCACGGGTTCTTCTCACCATGGTTAGGACACCGGCATCGAGCAAAAGTTTCTGAAAGTCCCGGATGCGGGTTTCTTCGGACCTTTCGAACCGGGTTCCCGCAAACGGATTGAACGGGATGAGGTTGACCTTGGCCGTATTGGCGCGCTGGACTTTGGCATCGATGCCCCGCATCAGCTTGGCCAATGCGCGTGCATGTTCTGGGAGGTCATTGACGCCCTGCATCATGGTGTACTCGAAAGTAATCGATGTTTTGGGCTTGCGCATGGCGTATCGGACACAGGCGTCGAGGAGCTCATCAATCGGATATTTCTTGTTCAGGGGCACCAACTCTGTGCGCAGGTCATCCGTGGGCGCATGCAGGGAAACAGCCAGCGAGACGTCGCTGACTTCAGATAAGCGGTCAATCATCGGCACCAGGCCGGCGGTCGACAGGGTCACCCGCTTGTTGGCCAGACCGAAACCGTAGTCATCGCGCATGATGCTCATCGCCCTGACCACATTATCGAAGTTGAGCAAGGGTTCACCCATGCCCATCATCACCACATTGGTCAGTTTGCGCTGTCTGTGCGGCACGTTGCCGAGATGCTTGGCGGCAACCCAGACCTGACCGATGATTTCGGCGGTACTGAGATTGCGGTTAAAGCCCTGGGTGGCGGTCGAGCAGAATTGGCAGTTCAGACCGCAGCCGACCTGGCTGGAAACACAGAGCGTGCCCCTGCCTTTGTCCGGGATGAATACCGCTTCGATGGCGTTGGCCTGATCCATGCCGAGCAGCCACTTGTGGGTGCCGTCGGCGGACGGTTTGTCCAGAATCACCGGCGGTGGCATCACCACCGCCCGCGATTCCAGTTTGGCCCGCAAGTCCTTGCCGAGATCGCTCATCTCGGCGAAATCGCAGACATGACGGTGGTAAATCCACTTCATGACCTGATGCGCACGGAAACGCTTTTCGCCGAGTTCATCGGCGAAGAAACGCTCCAGACCGTCACGGTCAAGGTCGAGCAGATTTACTTTGGTCACGTCACTCATGGCTTAGCGCGCGCTGACTTCCGTAGCGGCGAAGAAATAGGCGATTTCAATGGCAGCGTTTTCAAGGCTGTCCGAACCGTGTACGGCATTGGCGTCGATCGACTCGGCGAAATCGGCACGGATGGTGCCCGGGGCGGCGTCTTTCGGGTTGGTGGCGCCCATCAGCTCGCGGTTCTTGAGCATGGCATTCTCGCCTTCCAGAACCTGAATCATGACCGGGCCGGAAATCATGAATTCAACCAGCGCATTGAAGAACGGACGCTCGCGGTGAACGGCATAAAAACCTTCAGCCTCGCGGCGGGACAGGTGCTTCATCTTGGCGGCGACCACTTTCAGGCCGTTGCTCTCGAAACGGGTGTAAATCTGGCCGATGACGTTCTTGGCGACGGCGTCGGGTTTGATGATGGAAATGGTACGTTCGATGGCCATGTGGCTACTCCGATTATAGGGGGTTGGTTAAACAGCTATTTTAGCATTTTTTGGCCTTGCGCGCCGCTGTTTCCGGACAGCTTTCAATGGAAATTCAAGCATCTACCGCATAGACTTGACCCACGACTCGTACAAGCATACGATTGAAACAATCGTTTAATTCGATTTCGGGGAAGACTATGACCAACCATTTCAACACCAAAGAACGCATCTTGCATGCCGCTGAGGACCTTTTCGCACAGCACGGGTTTGCGGGAACCTCACTGCGTCAGGTGACATCGCGGGCGGATGTCAACATTGCCGCGGTCAATTACCACTTCGGTTCCAAGGAAAACCTGGTGCACGAAGTCTTCAAGCACCGCATGGATGAGATGAGCGAAAAACGGCTGAGCGCCCTTTCCGAAACGGTAGCCAAAGACCCCACAGACTTGCAGGGCATCCTTCTGGCATTCATCCAGCCAGCCTTGGCTTTGACCTTGGATCGACACGGCGCTTCATTCGTACGTGTTCTCGCCAGGGCTTATGCCGAGAAAAACGACGGGCTGAGGAACTTCCTTTCCGAGAATTACGGACAGGTTCTGCGGGAGTTCGCCAAGGCCATAGCCATTTGCCTGCCGCAGCTGAGCAAGGAAGAGCTTTACTGGCGCATGGATTTCACCGCAGGCGCCCTGACCTACGCGATGGCCGACTTCGGTCTGATCCGGCGACAACCCGGCGTGACCGAAAAAGCCCACTGCGAGAAAGCCGCACAACATCTTATTGCCTTTGCACAAGCCGGCCTCAAGGCCTGAAAACTGGAGTATTCCGATGTCTGATTACCGTTTCAAGAAAGTCGCCGTCCTTGGCGCCGGTGTCATGGGGGCACAGATTGCCGCTCACCTGGCCAATGCCGGCGTACCGGTCATCCTGTTTGACCTGCCGGCCGATGGCGCCGACAAGAATGCCGTGGTCGGCAAAGCACTGGCCAATCTGGGCAAGTTATCCCCCGCTCCCCTGGCCACCAAGTCCGTTGTTCAGAACATCGAGCCTGCCAACTATGACGAACATCTCGAGCGCCTGAAAGGCTGTGATCTGATCATCGAGGCTATTGCTGAGCGCATCGACTGGAAGAAATCCCTGTACGCGAAGATTCTGCCGTTTGTCGGCTCTCGGGCAGTACTGGCCTCTAACACCTCTGGTCTTTCAATCAATGCGCTGTCTGAAGTATTGGATGAATCCCTGCATCACCGTTTCTGCGGCGTGCATTTCTTCAATCCACCGCGCTATATGCATTTAGTAGAGCTGATTCCCTGCGCGAAAACCGACGCGGATGTGCTTTCGGCACTGGAAGCCTTTCTGGTCAGCACGCTGGGCAAAGGCGTCGTCACCGCCAAGGACACACCGAATTTCATTGCCAACCGCATCGGTGTCTTTTCGATTCTCTCGACCCTGCATCACACCACCCAATTCAACATGGGCTTTGATGAGGTCGATGCCCTGACCGGCCCTTTGATCGGCCGCCCCAAATCAGCGACGTACCGGACTTGTGACGTAGTCGGTCTTGACACCATGGGGCTGACCATCAAAACCATGGCCGATACCCTGCCTGCAGATCCATGGCATGCCCACTTCCAGGTCCCGGCATTTCTTCAAGCGTTGATTGATACCAAAGCACTGGGCCAGAAAACCGGGGCAGGTATTTTCAAGAAAGTCGGCAAGGAAATACACGTGCTGGATCTGGCCAGCAAGCAGTACCGCCCGAGTGCCGGACAGGTTGATCCGGAGGTGCTTGCTATCCTGAAGGACCGGAATCCCCAATCCAAATTCAAAGCACTGCGGGCCTCTGCGCATCCGCAGGCGCAGTTTCTGTGGTCCTGTTTCCGGGATCTGTTCCACTACTGCGCCTACCATCTGGCCGACATCGCCGCCAGCGCCCGGGAGCTGGATTTCGCCATCCGCTGGGGCTACGGCTGGAATCTGGGCCCGCTTGAACTTTGGCAGGCTGCTGACTGGAAACAAGTCGCAATCTGGATTAACGAAGATATTGCCGCTGGCAAGAGCATGAGTCAGGCTCCGCTACCCGCCTGGGTCGCCGCCATCGATGGCGTTCATGGTGCGGATGGCAGTTACAGCGCATCGCAATCAAAAGTGCTGCCGCGCTCGACAAATCCGGTCTATGCGCGCCAGCGCTTTCCGGACCCCCTGTTGGGTGAACGCTTTGCCCCCGGCGAAACCGCTTACGAAGACGACTCCATCCGCCTCTGGCATGATGGCGACGGCATCGGCGTGCTCAGCTTCAAGTCCAAGATGAATACTGTCGGCGACGGCGTGCTGGCCGGTGTCCAGAAAGCCATCGATATTGCCGAACAGCAGTTCCAGGGCCTGGTGGTCTGGCAGACCAAGGAGCCCTTCTCCGCTGGCGCCGACCTGTCCGGCGTTCTGGCCTCGCTGCAGGAAGGTCGCATCGACGACTTCCGTACCATGATCGGTCAATTCCAGGCCACCAGCATGCGCATCAAATATGCGCAGATTCCGGTGGTGGCTGCGGTACGCGGTATGGCACTAGGCGGGGGTTGCGAATTCCAGATGCATGCCGCACGCACGGTGTTCGCGCTGGAAAGCTACATCGGATTGGTTGAAGCCGGAGTCGGCCTGCTGCCCGCCGGCGGTGGCCTCAAGGAAATCGCGGTACGCGTCGGTTTGAATTCGCCGAACGGCGATGTGCATGCCGGTCTGAAGCCCTACTTCGAAGCAGTCGCCATGGGCAAGGTTTCCGGCTCCGCGCTTGAAGCCAAGGAATTGAAATTGGCGCGCGAAGGTGATGTCGTTGTATTCAATGCATACGAACTCTTGCATGTCGCCAAGGCCCAGGCCCGTGCCATGGCCGAGTCCGCCTATCGCCCACCGGTGGCCCCGAAAGCCATTCCCGTGGCCGGATCCATCGGCATCGCCACCTTCAAGATGATGCTGACCAATATGCATGCCGGCGGCTTCATCTCCGATCACGATCTGGAAGTCTCCACCCGCATTGCTACGGTCCTGTGTGGCGGCGATGTCGACCGCGGCACGCTGGTCGACGAACAATGGCTGCTTGATCTGGAACGCGAACATTTCGTGGCACTGGCGATGATGCCGAAAACCCAGGAACGGATCGCCTACATGCTGAAAAACGGCAAACCGCTGCGCAATTAATCAGGACCCGCCATGAAAACAATCCAAGAAGCTTATATCGTCGCCGCCACCCGTACCCCGGTGGCCAAAGCCCCGCGCGGCGCTTTCAAGAACGTCCATCCCGCCGACATGCTTGCACACTGCCTGCGGCAGGTTGTCGCGCAGGCTCCGGGCATCGACCCCGAACGCATCGATGACATCATCGTCGGCTGCGCCATGCCCGAAGGCGAACAAGGCATGAATGTGGCACGCATCGGTGCCTTGCTGGCCGGTTTGCCGCAATCGGTCTCTGCACAGACCATCAACCGTTTCTGTTCCTCCGGCCTGCAAGCGGTGGCGCTGGCGGCTGACCGCATCCGTCTCGGCGAAGCCGATCTGATGATCGCAGCAGGTACTGAATCGATGAGCATGGTACCGATGATGGGTAACAAGATTG
>JBEAYK010000037.1:0-7183 GCA_041159305.1 Pseudomonadota bacterium | reverse complement strand
AGAATGAACAGGATCTGGCCGGCTTCCACGCCGATATTGAAGAACAACAGCGCCAAGGGAATGCTGTTCTCCGGCAACCCGACTTCGGCCAGCGCACCGGCGAAACCCAGACCATGCAGTAGCCCGAAAGCAAAAGCGATGATCCAGGGTTTGCGTGCGGTCAGGCCAATCCGGCCCTGACGCTGATGCATGATTTCGGCGGCGACGAATACAATCGACAACGCGATGATGGCCTCCACCGGCGGACCGGGTACATGCAACACGCCAAGCGTGGCCAAGCTCAGGGTGATCGAGTGCGCCAGCGTGAAGGCGGTGATGGTCCACAGCAGACGGCGCGTGGATCGGACAATCATCACCAGCGCCAGCACGAACAGCAGATGGTCGAAACCGAGCAGGATGTGTTCGATGCCGATGACGGTATAGGTCAAGACGACCTCGTAGGGCCCCGGGCTGGGCTCCACGCTGAAGGCCGTGCTGCCGGGCAGAATCCGCCCGACCTGTTCGCTGCCGTCTTCACGCACCACACGCACGATGGCATCGGTGCGCGCTTCAGCCAGACCGGAAATGCGGATGGACTTGCCGTTCAACCCTTGCGGAACGCCGATGCGCCAGCGCTTGATGGCCATGTTATTGGCGAACACCACGCGCGGCACTGTCAACTCCCGCGTGCCGTCGGGGAAATGCGGCGTCAGTTTCAGGGCCGTGCTTTCATCCAACGCCGGCAGCTTCCACATCACCTCATAGGTTTCGGCACCGGTCTGGGTCAACTGCAGATAGGCGGGCTTGAAGTCATCGGCGCCGGCCCGTTGTGGAAGCCACAGCAATATAGCCGCCAGCAAGGTGATGCAAACACGCTGGATCACGGTTTATCACCTTTGATTGTCTTGCCATCGATGACGATCCGGTAGTTCGCCGCCATCACGCGGTAGCTCTCGGCACGATTGCGCTCACGGCGGTCGTTTTCCCATTCGCGTTGCACCATCGGCCGGATATCCGCTAAAGCCGGCAACTCGGCCGGTTGGCGCTCGCCGATGCGCACCAGATGGGCGCCGAAACCCGATGAGATTGGTCCCTGCCAGGTGCCGGTCGGCATGGACGAAAGCTTCTCGGCGAACACTTCGCCGAAGTCACGGGCAATCCGATCCAGCGGCTGTCGCTCAATTTTGGACGGAAGCAGGGTTGGCTGACCGAAATTGGATGAGGGCACGCCACGGTTCAGTTCCGGCAAGGCCGCCTTGCTCCAGGCCTCGATATCGGCCACGGTCGCATCGCCAGAGAAATACACCTGTTCGAAACTCAGCACGGGCGGACGTTTGAATTTTTCCGGATTTTTGGCCAGATAGTCGGACAGCTCGGCATCGGTGGGCGTCAGCTGTTCACCGGCTTCTTCCGACATGACTTCCATCTTCTGGCGCACCCGGCGTTTGATGACCGGATCGTCGCCATCCATGCCCATCGCTACGCCTTCGCGGTACAGCACTTCGTCACGGATAAAGGAGTCAATCAAGCCGCGGCGTTCTTCCGGCGTCGGGTCACGGCTCCAGACCGCGCTGAACTGCTTTTCCAGGCTTTCGATACGGGCGGCACTGACCTCAATGGTACGGCTGTCAGAACTTTCCGGCGCCACGCGGCCGTAGAGCAGGAAGAGAAATACACCAATCAACAGGAAGTGCAGGACGGGTTCACGCAGGATATTACGGAAGTTCACGAGGGCTCCGAGCAAAAAAATGGCGGAGTGTGGCACTCCGCCATTGAGGATACCATTATAGGTTTTATGTCGCATCAATTCGGCGAGTACCAGATCGGCGAGGTGTAGGCGCGCTCCTGGATGGTCATACGGGTACCTTCCAGAGGTTTGTTCTTGAAGCGCTTCACATCATAGGCGGTCCAACGCGGGGTCGGGATTTCAAGCACACGGCCATAATAGAACGCGGACTGGGCCGGATCGAAATCGGGATCCTTCCACACGGCAACCAGTTCGGTCGCACCGATGGTGTTGGTCCAGGAAGCATCGGCGACGTTGACGGTATTGCCGACTGCCGGCAGCTTTCCGGTTTTCGGATCCGGCTTGCGGTTATCGGACCAGGACACGTCATACACCTTTTCATGCAGCTTGCCGTCTTTGTCGAGCCAGCCCTTGATGATCTGGTAACGATCGAGGTTGGCACCGATGGCATCTTTCATTGCCGCCACCAGGAAGGTCGGCGCTTTGCCGGCCGGTGCGGCTTTCAGATCGCCGCCCATCGGAACGCCCTTGGCGTAACCGGTTTTCGCCAGCGTGTTGGCCACGGCATCGCCGGCGGCGAAGTCGTAACCACCGAACAGACGGACCGACATCCGGGAGCCCGTGGTGGCATAGGTTTCACGACGCTGCATGGCGTCCCAAATCGCCTCGCGGGTATTCTCGGTCGCCCAAACGGCGGCGTAGCCCGAAGAACCGACTTCCCAGTCCATGATTTTCACGCCGGACTTCTTGTTATCCAAGAAGGCCTTGGTCAAACGCTCAGGGCTCGGCTCCTGCGGTGCGGTCTTGCCGAAGAAATTGTCTTCTTCAACCGCGACAAGGCCGGTATGGGCATCGGTACTGCCGACCAAACCGAATTTGTAAGGATTGGCGCCGAGGCTCTTTTCCAGCACCAGGCCGTTTTTCAGAGCTTCCCGCGTGTACTCGTACTGCAGCATGTCTTTGGTTTTGGCGGCAGAGCCATCCAGATTGCCTTTATCCCAGATTTCGTAATCCGCCAGCTCATCGTTGGGCGACAGATAAGGATGCGACTCGCCGGTGCCTTTGGTCTGGGTGGTTTCGTACAGACGCTCCCATTTGGCACGGGACGATGCGTAGCCGGCATCGAGCTTCTTGCCGAAGGCTTCAACCGTCGGGAACATCACGCCATTGGACAGATTGCCGTTATGGGCGATGGCCAGAACCTTGCCGCCGGTTTTTTGTTCGTAGGTGGCCATCCAGTTCCACAGATCCACCGGATTATCACTGCCCAGCGGCTTCATGGTGGTGTACGGCTCCACCTTGCCCGCTTTCTCGCCGCTGTCGCGGAAGATGACATTACGGTGCAGATTGCTGCCGCCGGTATTGGAGGTCCACTCGAAACCGATGAAGGCGGTGAACCGGCCCGGATCATTGGCCTCTTCGGCGGCTTTGATGGTTTCGCCCCAGGCCGTAGCATAGGCCTTGGTTCCCGGCAGCGGAAGGATAGCCGGCGAAATCTTGCCCAGACCAAAACTTTCAATGATATCGATGGCGGCCGCGTTGCCCTGGCCCGAAGTGATCATGTCATGCCATTTTTTTCCCTGCGGATCGGCCATCACTTCCGGCGTTCCGTTCAGCAACATCGGGAACAGGCCCATGGCATCGGAGTGGTCAGCGACCACCAGAAAATCGAGGGGTCTGCGCAGCTTGGCCTGCTGGCCGGAGGAAGACTTCACCTCATTGCCTTTCGCGAAGATATAGGCATCCCGCGGCGTCAGTCGCGCGCCGAATGCACCGGCGTCAACGGAATATGAGGTGTGAAGATGGGTGTCGCCGAAGAACGGCCGCTCCGGAAAAGCCGGTGCCGCCGCCGGGGCCGTGCCGGCATCGGTTTTGGCCGTCGCATCGGCTGCCGGCGTTTCGGGCTTGCAGCCGGCAAGTGCCGCCAGCGCCAGACCGAGGGAAATCATCAGTGAAATCTGTTTCGTTTTCATGGAACCGTCCCTATTAGATTATGTTTATATACCGCGGTAATCCCCACACTATCGGTTTTTACAGGATTACTGCCAGACCAAATTTATAGCACAATAAAATCAAAATCCAATGACTTTATAACCCACTTCCATGCCCCAGCTGCTCGGCCTGTCGCTGCCGGCAAACACCGACGGTTTGACGAACAGAACCCCATTGCCGCCCAGCTGCGGACCGAGCACCCGGCCGAAAGTGATTGCCAGGCTGAAGAACTGCTTGTCGTTCTCCCAATCGAAATTCAGGGCCGGATCGTAGGTGATCAGATTCTTCGGATTGGCCAGCTTGGGCACGTAATAGAAATCGATGGTGGTGCTGTTCACATCAGGGCGGTTGTCATCGCCCCACAGGCTGTTGCTCTGCACAAAAGCCGGCGCAAAGATGCTGCCGCCCTTCAGGAATTTAGCGTAGATGAAGGTGCCCTTGAATACGTTCTGTCCGGTTCCCAGCTCGGGCCGGCCGGCGGTATCGAAAATCAATTCACCTTTTGCGACATATGCGCCTTTTTTGCTCAACCCGAAAACATGGGTGAGCTCCAAGGAGGCATCGCCGATGTCGTAGCTGTCATCACCCAGCACATCGACATAGGTCACCGGCACGCGTACGCGCAAGGCATAGCTCTGGGCGTCGTCCAACGGCGTGGTGTAACTCAGCCGCAGCGTGCCGCTGCTGAAGCCGTTCTGCAGATCCAGATATTCGTACTTGGCTTCTGCCACGGTCAGCAGTTTCGTGGGATCGGTGCCGTTATCGACCGCTTTCGGGGCTTCAGCGTCCTGGGCCAATGCCGCGGATGCGCCCATACTTAAGAGCATCACAACAAGAAGTTTGCGCACGGATACATCTCCCCTGACGATAGTGATTGATTGCGTTAAACCGCAATTCATGTGAATCAGGATAAGCCTAGCATACGTGCGCGAGTCCCTCAATTCATCCGCTCGATGTCATTGAGCTGCCAGGACTTGTCAAAATAGGGCTCGGTTGCGGCATAGAAGCGGAAGTACGGAAACCAGCCCTTGCCGGCCGTGGTTTTGATCCAGTTGGTGGCACCGGCCGGACGCTCCGGACCGAAATAAACATCAACCGAGCCATCGGCGTTAGTGACCAGATCCGGCTTGCGTGAACTCAGGTCGGCCGCGCCCTGATCGGTAATCAGCGGTCCGCGGGTCAGGTTGTCATACAGGGTGATGGACCAGAACTGGCGGACCGGCGGATTCGGTTCCACGCGCATCTTGTAGGTTTTTCCGCCATCCAGCCAGTTACCATCCTTGTCCTTCGAGGTTTCCAGGTAGACCTGGCCGAAGCCGACGATGCGGCCCTGCATGCCGGCCGACATGCCGATGGCTTCATAGAACCAGGACGCGCGCTCATCGAACTGCACCCTAGTCTGCTCCGGATCTTCCTGATTGAGATCGAACTTGACCGCGTATTCCCATTGCTTTCCGGGATACACCGTCGCGCCTTCGAAGCGTTTTTCATAGGCGATGGTGCGGGCCATCAGGTCGCCGGTCTTGGCGGCCTCGGTCAGGATGCGGGCTTGACGGGCATCCGGCTTGAATTCCTGACCGGGCGAAATGCCGAGTGCTTTCAGCATGCCGAACATCATGCGGTCGCGCGGGGCCACCGGCTCGTTGGCATACAGCTCGGCCAGCAGGCGCCAGTACTCGAGGGTGTTCGGTTGCGCTGACTGCCAGTCCTTGCCGGCGACTTCGAGGTATTTGGTTTCCGGCGCGTTGTCACGCTGGTTCCAGGAATAAATGCGGTGCTTGCGCACGGTCGCTTCAGCCACGGCCTTGTCCGGATCGAGGCCACGGGTGCCGAACCAGACCTGATTACTCGGGGATTGCACGACATAGAAGCCGGCGGCCGTCATCGGTTCGCTGCCGGGCGGAAGAATGAGGTATTTGCCACCGGCGCCTTTATCCGGCCCGGTCTGGCCCATATCGGTAATCGGCTGCTGCCAGATATCCATGACGCCGCCGGCGGTCAGCCCGGCGGGCACATCGACCACCATCGGGCCCTGCTTGGCCAGATCCCAGAAACTGAAGGCATATAGCGTGGTGATGTTGGGCGTCAGCATACCGGCCTTGTCTTTCAAGTCGCGGTAAAACACGACATCGCCGTTGGCGGCACCGAAGGTCTTGCTCTGGGCGTCGTACAGTGCCTTGTAACCGACGGCCGGCAAGGCCCAGAGATAGGCCTGGGTCGCCCGCTGGTAATCCATCTCGTCGTAAAGCTTCTCGGCCGTTTCGCGGCTCGGGTAGCCGTTTTCGAACTGATGGCCGGAGGTGGCGGCGACTGCGGACGATCCGCCCTCGGCCACAGGCTGTTTTTTGCATCCGGAAACGGCGGCCACGCCTGCAAAAAATGCAGCGGAAACAAACCACTGATATGTCTTCATGATGATCTCCGGAGAATGGATTGAATGCGGCTCAGAAGCTTGATGCTAGCCGAGTCTTGCCGTATGGTATTTGCTTAAGCGGTCAATTTATTGACCTTGACCGCACTTCTGCAAAGGCAGCCATGACCGGAGCCGACACGCTCAAGCCGATGACCTCCACCATGTGGCTGCGCTACATGGTGGAAGCCATCAACAGCTCGGGGCTGGATGGACCGAATCTGGCCCGGAAGGTCGGCATCGATCTGGATATGCTGCAGGTGCCGGAAGGTGCGCTTGCCGATCAGCTCTGCTATGACCTGCTCAATGCCGCGGCACTGGAATCCGGCAATGGCGATTTCGGCCTGACCGCTGCCAACACCTTCAAGCCCACTGCCATCGGGGCGCTCAGCTACTCGATGATGACTGCCGAGACTCTGGATGCCGCGCTGATCCGCTGTACCCGCTATATCGGTTCGCTCACCAGTGCCACCAGCGCCCGCCTGATTGCGGTGGAAGGCGGAAAACGCTTCGAAATCCACTTCCAGCATGCCAACCTGCCGGAAGTCCGGCATACGCATGAGTTCTGCTGTTTGTTCACATTGAACTTCCTGCGCTGGATTGTCGGACAGGAACTGCATCCGCTGAAAACCGCATTCACGCACAGGGATCCGAACCGGCCGGCAATCTACCGGCGCCTGTTCGGCGGCCCGATCGATTTCGATGCCGAAAGCGTTTCCATGTGTTTCAGCACCGCGCAGCTGGCGATGCCGCTGATCACGGCTGACGCCTCCCTGGCCTCCATCCATGATCGATTCGCCGAAGGGCGCATGCAGCAGTTCGGCGTGGCGCCCTATACCCAGCAAGCCCGGCGATTGATCGCCAAGCTGCTGCCTGACGGCGAGCCGAGCCGCAACGATATCGCCCTGCGGCTCAATCTGACCGACCGCACGTTCCAGCGCCGACTGCAGGAGGAGGGCACGCAGTTTTCGGATATTCTCGATGACGTGCGCCAGAACATGGCGCGCATCTACCTCGCCAACGAAAACATCTCCCTGCATGAAGCGGCCTGCCTG
>JBEAYK010000282.1:0-2577 GCA_041159305.1 Pseudomonadota bacterium | reverse complement strand
AACTGCGCCTTCTCGACCTCCAGGACATCGGTGACAGCTACGCCAAGACCATCCACGCCTGGCGTGAGCGTTTCCTGTCCCGGGAGTCAGACGTATTGGTGCTCGGTTATGATCGGCGATTTCTGCGCATGTGGGATTTCTACCTGGCCTACTGCGAGGCAGGCTTCCTGGAGCAATCCATCAGCGATGTGCATCTGCTCTTCGGCAAGGAACGGTATCCCGCATGAATTCTATCAATCTACCGCCCTGGGCCTGGACCGTACTGAATGTGATCGGCTTCCAAGCGGTCTGGCTGGTCTGCGTCATCGGCGCCGGGCGCGGGATCTGGTGGCCGGGCTTGGTCGTCGCGGCAGTATTTGCCGTACTTACGCTCGGATTCACACCGGAACGTCACCGGGATCTGCGGACCTTGAGCATCGCATTGCCTGTGGGTTTCGTGATGGACAGTGTTCTCGCGCAATCGCAGTGCCTGCAGTTCGCCAGCCCCTACCCGATTCCGGGTCTGGCACCGATTTGGATCATGGCACTCTGGCTGGGTTTTGCATTGACCCTGAATCACTCGCTGCGCAGCATCTACGCGAAAGCCCTGCCCACCTTCCTGTTCGGTCTGCTGGGCGGTCCTATCGCCTATGGCATCGCCTCAATGCGATTCGAAGCGATGTCGATCCAGGGCGGAGCCCTGCAATGCGCGATCTGGGTCGGTCTGGTCTGGGGCTTCGGTCTGAGCGCGATTCGCTGGATTGATTTACGCAGCTCCCTCTTCACAAAAGGACAGACCGCATGAGCGTGCTTTTGACCATTTCCATCATTTTCGGATTCAGTGCCGCAGCCATGGCTATGGTCTGGATGCTTGCCCTGAAAATCCGAAATATCGGCATCGTGGATGTCGCATGGGCAGGCCTGATGGCACTCGCAGGTATTTTTTGCGCCGTTGTCGCGGATGGTTCAGTCATGGCCCGACTTTCGGTAGGCCTGTTTTCCGGATTGTGGGGGCTGCGTTTATTCCTTTCGCTGTATGTGCGCGTGCGCCATGAACCCGAAGATGGCCGATATCAGGCCCTGCGTGCGGCCTGGAATGGCAGTCCGGCGAAACTGTTCGTGTTCTTCCAAGGACAGGCAGTCATCGTGGCTTTGTTCAGCCTTCCGTTCATTGCCGCCGCCAACAATCCAAACGTGAGTCTCGACTTCTGGTTTCTCGCCGCCGCTGCTGTCTTTGTAATCAGCGTTGCCGGAGAGTCACTGGCTGACCGGCAGCTGGCCGCATTCCGGGGCAATGCCGCCAACCGCGGAAAAACCTGCCGAAGCGGCCTATGGGCCTGGTCACGGCATCCGAACTACTTTTTCGAATGGCTGCACTGGTTCGCCTACCTGTTCCTCGCCATCGGCAGTCCGCAGTTCTGGCTGAGCCTGATCGGGCCGGTGGTCATGCTGGCTTTCCTGTACCGCGTCAGCGGCATACCCTGGACCGAGGCACAGGCCTTGCGCTCCCGTGGCGATGACTACCGGCGTTACCAGAACGAGGTCAGCGCGTTCTTTCCCCTGCCCCCGAAGCCATCCAAAAACGGAGCCTTATGAGCCTTATCGATTTCGCCGAACGCGGCCTGTTGCCGGATGCGCTCATCCGCCATGGCATCCGACAACTCTGCCGTCAACGATTGCAGGACGAAGGAATTGCCGATACCGGAGCCGCGGATGCACGATTCAACCAACTCATTGCCGAACTGAAATCCAGTCCGATTGCCATCGAGACCCAGGCGGCCAACGAACAGCACTATGAACTTCCGACGGAATTCTTCCAGCTTTGTCTGGGTAAACGCCTGAAGTATTCATCGGCATTTTATCCCGAGGGCAACGAGTCGCTCGATGCCGCCGAGGAGCACATGCTGCGGATGTACGGCGAACGCGCAGAATTGGCCGATGGCCAGGACATCCTGGAACTCGGCTGTGGCTGGGGTTCGCTGACGCTGATATCGAGGCGCGTTGCGTGGAACGCGGATTCGGCAATGTCACGGTGCTGACACGCGACGTCAACGTGCTGGATTTCGAAAGCGACCGGTTCGACCGTTGCGTTTCGGTGGAGATGTTCGAGCACATGCGCAACTACCGCAGTCTGCTGAACGGCATCAGCCGCTGGCTGAAGCCGGATGGCAAGCTATTCGTGCACATTTTCGTCCATCGCTATCTGATGTATCCGTTCGAAACCGGCGGCGATGACAACTGGATGGGCCGGTACTTTTTCACCGGTGGTCTGATGCCCTCGGCAGACACCCTGCTGCATTTCGCCGATGATCTTGCCGTCGAGCAGCGCTGGCTGGTTCCGGGCCGCCATTACGCCCGCACCAGCAACCAATGGCTGGAAAACCAGGACCGCAACCGCGTGCGCATCGGTGAAATCCTCGCCGATACCTACGGACCGGAGAATGCCGCAATCTGGTCGCAACGCTGGCGCATGTTCTGGATGGCGAGCGCGACGCGACAGGTGGCTTCGAGTCCGAGCACGCTAGCCACCAGAAAATCACGCCCGCTGCGATGTCCGTGTTCAGCCAGCGCCAGCGCGACCGGGATCGTCGGCGCCGA
>JBEAYK010000036.1:0-7202 GCA_041159305.1 Pseudomonadota bacterium | reverse complement strand
CCGCAACTGTTTCCCGCACGCAGCCTGCAACGCGCACTGCTGCACGCCCATCAGGAAAATGCCGACATCACCGACGAGAGCAGCGCCATGGAGCGTCTGGGTCTGTCGCCTTTGCTGGTGCCCGGAGCCGACGACAACATCAAAGTCACCGGACCGGAAGATTTCGCACTTGCCGAAGCGATACTGACAGCGAGGAATACACCATGATGCGAATCGGTTCGGGTTTTGACGTGCATGCCTTCGGCGATGGTGACCATGTGATGCTCGGCGGCATCCGCATTGCCCATACTCGCGGGTTGTTGGCGCATTCCGATGGTGATGTATTGATTCACGCCCTGTGCGATGCACTGCTCGGTGCGCTGGCACTCGGCGACATCGGCTTGCATTTTCCGCCCTCCGATCCGCGTTGGAAGGATGCCGACAGCACCCTGCTGCTGGCGCAATGCATGGCCATGGTGCGTGACCGCGGTCTCGATCTCGCCAATCTCGATTCCACTCTCATCTGCGAATTTCCGAAGATCAACCCCCATGTGGCCGCCATGCGGGCGCGTTTGGCGGACGTCATGCAGTGCGACATTGCACGCATTTCGGTAAAGGCAACAACCACTGAAACACTTGGCTTTACCGGACGTGGCGAGGGTATTGCCGCGCAGGCCGTCGTTCTGTTGGAATCCCGGTGATTCTTCCACGGGCACTGGCCAGCGCCCCGGTCAGCGGGCGCATCCGCTGCAGCCCTGAAGACTTCGTGGTTGAAGAGTTGCCGAGTTTTGAAGCCACGGGCGAGGGTGAACATCTTCTGCTGACGGTGCGCAAGCGTGGCATGAACACGGTTTTTTGCGCCGAGCGCATCGCGCGTTGGGCCGGTATTGATGTCCGCGATGTGTCCTACGCTGGCATGAAAGACCGTCATGCAGTGACCACACAACGTTTTTCGGTCCGCCTTCCCAAGAAAACAGCACCCGATGTGGCCTTGCTTAACGATGATGAGTGTCAGGTTCTGGAAGCGAATTGGCATAACCGGAAACTGGCGCGCGGTGCTTTGGCCGGCAACCGTTTCACCTTGGTTTTGCGAGAACTGCAAGGCGATAGCGAGACGCTGGCGTCCGGATTGCAGATTCTAGCCCGACAGGGCGTTCCCAATTATTTCGGCGAACAGCGTTTCGGTGCCGAGCAGGCCAATGTCGGCAAAGCCTTGGGTATGTTCGAAGGGCGGCGTGTTGACCGCGCCAAACGTTCGATCTACCTCTCGGCGGCCCGATCCTATCTGTTCAACCAAATTCTGGCAATGCGTGTCGAACAGGGCAGCTGGAATACCGCGATGGACGGTGAAGTCTGGATGTTGGAAGGCACCAAAAGCATCTTCGGTCCCGAGCCGATGAATGACGAGATTGCCGCGCGCTGTGCGGCATTGGATATCCATCCAACCGGACCGTTATGGGGTGCGGGTGAGCTCCGCAGCAGTTCGGCTGTTCTTGAAATGGAATCCCAGCTGCCGGTCTTGCAACCGGCCTTGTGCCAAGGGCTGGAGAAGGCCGATCTGCGACAGGAACGGCGGGCATTGCGCTTGCTTCCCAAAGAGCTTTCTTGGCAGTTCGTTGATGAGAACAGCTTGGAGCTTCGCTTCGAGTTGCCGCCCGGCGCCTACGCGACTTCGGTTCTGGCCGAGCTCGGCCAGTTCGATTAAGCGGTACTGACCCCGAACAGGCTGCCGATGCCCCAGGTGGCGGCCATTGCCAGAGCGCCCCAGAACAGCACACGCACCGCACCTTTCAGCACGGGAGCACCGCCGGTACGGGCGGCCAGCGCACCCAGTGCGCCGAGGGAAAGCAATGTGCTGAGTGCCACGGCCCACATCATGCCTGCCGCAGGCATCAGCCATGCCACGGCCAATGGCAGGACGGCACCGGCAGCGAAACTGCCCGCCGATGACAAGGCGGCCTGCACCGGACGGGCACTGAAATTCGCGGAAATGCCGAGCTCGTCGCGGGCATGTGCGCCAAGTGCATCATGCGCGGTCAACTGTACGGCAACCTGTTTGGCCAAATCAGGCGTCAGGCCGCGATGAACGTAAATGGCCGTGAGTTCTTTCAACTCGCCTTCGGGGTCGGTTTCCAGTTCCCGTGTTTCCTTGGCGATATCGGCTTTTTCGGTATCGGCCTGCGAGTGCACCGAGACGTATTCACCGGCCGCCATGGACATCGCGCCAGCGACCAAGCCGGCTACACCGGCCACCAGCACGGCTTCCTTTCCGCCATTGGCGGCGGCAACGCCGATGATCAGGCTGGCCGTGGAGACAATACCGTCATTCGCGCCCAGGACGGCGGCACGCAACCAGCCGATATGTTCGGTTTTATGACGTTCGGTATGGCGATGGGGCATGGCAGGATTCCTTGTAATCAGGGTCATTCAATCAGCACCAAAGCGGCGCCGGCGCCGCCCTGATTCTGGGGCGCGGTGCAGAAGGCAAGCACGCGTCCTTGATGGCGCAAGACCTTGTCGACCACATTCATCAGTACCGGCCCGGCTTCCGAACGCGAACCTTTACCGTGGATGATGCGGATACAGTGTAAACCCTCTTTATAGGCCTCGCTGAGGAATTGCTTCAGCCAGCGATCGGCATCCATGGCGGTCATGCCGTGCAGATCGAATTCGCCATCCACGCGGATACCGCCGGATTTGAGTTTGCGCATCAGCCGTGCATCGACTTTGGGTCCTTGGAAGAGCAGGGGTTCGCTGCCCAACAGCAGGGCCTCGGCATCATTCATGCGCCGTGATTGCAGAAGAGCGTCGTGTTCATCGCGTTCGAACATGCGGGCCCGCGGTTTCGGTTTGGCTTTCTGCAGACGGCTTTCGGTATGTCGATGCACGATAACCGGGCCGACGGCCTCGCGGAACAGTTCGCTGTCCTCGGGCGCAACTGGCGGCGGTGGTTTTTTGCTCATTTTGCAATGATAGCAAAGCTTGGCAGAGTGCTGTTCAGGGGGTGGTGATAAGTCAGCGAGATTTGCATTGCCGATGCAACTCTAGCTGTAGTATCGTGCGAGAAGTATCAGGGCGTCATATACCTCAGGGTGTTTGTCAGTTAACGACAATCTCATGGCGATTTGAAGTCGGCTACAAGGTCATCGGATTCTAGACGAATGAAAAATTTAGCTTTCCTTCTGGCTGTGATGGTGTTGATCGTTGGTTGTGCCGGGCCGGATACGGATTCCGTGCTTCCCGAAGCGCATGCAGGGCACAGCGAACATGCCATGTCTGAGAATCAGGCTATGGACAGCACGGACTTCAAACCCACAGTTCCGTTGCAGCTTGAACCGCCGGGTGCAGCACCCGATGGCATGGTCTGGATTCCCGGCGGAGAATTTTCCATGGGTGCGGCTAAACCCACGGGCGCCGATGACAACGAAGTGGGCATGCTTGCCACCCAAGATTCGCGCCCGGTGCACCGCGCCCGCGTGTATGGCTTCTGGATGGACCGTACGGAAGTGACCAATGCCCAGTTCGCCGCATTTGTCGCCGCTACCAAGTACAAAACCCTGGCCGAAATCGCGCCGACCCGTGAAGAATTTCCGGACGCGCCTGAAGAAATGCTGGTTCCGGGCTCGGTTGTGTTCGCCCCTCCGGGCCAGCCGGTACCGCTGAACAACCATCTGCAGTGGTGGAGCTGGGTGAAAGGCGCCAACTGGCGCCAGCCGGAAGGCCCGGGCAGCAACATCAAGGGGCGTGACAACCATCCGGTGGTGCACATTGCCTACCCCGATGCCGAGGCCTATGCGCGCTGGGCCGGCAAACGCCTGCCGACCGAAGCCGAGTGGGAATTCGCGGCGCGTGGTGGTTTATCCGGAAAAGTGTATCCTTGGGGCGATGAGTTTGCGCCGGGTGGGAAAACCATGACCAATAATTTCCAAGGCCATTTCCCCGATCATAATGCAGCCCGTGATGGCCATGTCGCCACCGCGCCGGTGGCCAGCTTTCCCGCCAATGCTTATGGCCTGCATGACGTGGCCGGCAATGTCTGGGAATGGGTCAGCGACTGGTACCGTCCGGATAGCTATGCCCAGTACGCGGGGCAAATTGCCGATAACCCCAAAGGCCCCGAATCTTCATTCGATCCCAGCGAACCCGGTATTGCCAAGCGTGTCCATCGCGGGGGATCATTTCTTTGTACCGAGCAATACTGTTCACGCTACATGGTCGGTACGCGCGGCTCGGGCGATGTCAACACCGGCACCAACCATCTTGGTTTTCGATTAGTCAAATCCGTTCCATAAAACGAAAGGAGTAGGGTATGAAGCGCCGCGTTTTATTCACCGTTTTCAGCTTGCTGTTTTGTGCTTCCGCGCATGCCGCCACCGAGAAAGCCGCCGCAAAAGCGGAACCCGACAGACTTGACCGGTCGGTGCTTCCCATCGCTCCGGAACGCAATCAAAGCATCGTTGGTCTGCGTTCGCAGGATTCCAAGGGCATTTTTCCGCGCCCCGTTACCGCCCCGGCCGGTGCGCCGAACGTGGTCCTGGTTTTACTGGATGACGTCGGCTTCGGCGCCTCCAGCACCTTTGGCGGTCTGATCGACACGCCCAACATCCAGAAACTTGCCGACAACGGTCTACGCTTCAACCGCTTCCACACCACCGCGGTGTGCAGCCCGACGCGCGCGGCGCTCATTACCGGACGCAATCATCATTCTGCACACACCGGCGTGGTGATGGAAATGGCGACCGGTTACGACGGCTATAACAGCATCGTCGGCAAGGACATGGCCACGCTCGGTGACATGCTCAAGCTCAATGGCTACAACACCGCCTGGTTCGGCAAAAACCACAACGTGGCCGACTGGGAATCGACCCAGGCCGGACCGTTTGATCGCTGGCCGACCGGAATGGGCTTCGAGAAGTTCTATGGCTTCATCGGCGGTGTCGCCAATAACTGGCGCCCGGCCCTGTTCGACGGCACCACGCCGATTGAACCCTATGTCGGCAAACCCGACTACAACCTGGACTTCGATCTGGCCGACCAGGCCATCAAATGGATCACGATGCAGAAGACCGTGGCACCGAACAAGCCGTTTCTGGCTTATATCGCGCCGGGCGCCATCCATGCCCCGCAGCATGCCAAGCCGGAGTGGATTGCCAAATACAAAGGCAAATTCGACATGGGTTGGGACGTGATGCGTGAGCAGATCTATGCCCGGCAAAAGAAAATGGGCATCATTCCGGCCGACGCCAAGCTGACGCCGCGGCCGAAAGAGTTGCCCAGCTGGGATTCGATGAGTCCACGCCAGAAGAAAGTGATGGCGCACATGATGGAGGTCGCCGCCGGACAATTATCGCAGGTCGACTACAACTTCGGCCGCGTGATGAAAACCATCGATGATCTGGGCCAGACCAACAACACCTTGGTGATTTTCGTCATCGGTGACAACGGCGGCAGCGGCGAAGGCACCGTGCAGGGCGTGTTTAACGACATGAATATCGTGTCGCAAAGTACCGAGACCCTCGATTACCTCGAGAAGAACATGGACGACATGGGCGGCTGGAAATCCTCCAACCTCTATGGTGTGCCGTGGGCCTGGGCGACCAATACCCCGTTCCAGTGGACCAAACAGGTGGCCAGCCATTTCGGCGGTACACGCAACGGCATGGTGGTTTCATGGCCGAACGGCATCAAGGCCCGCGGTGAAATCCGCTCGCAGTTCACGCATGTGATCGACATTGTGCCGACCATTCTCGAAGCCGCCAAACTGCCTCAGCCGACCATGGTCAGCGGTGTGACCCAAAGCCCGATTGAGGGCACCAGCATGCTGTATGCCTTCGACAATGCCAAAGCAGCGGAACGACGTAAAACCCAGTACTTCGAGATCTTCGGCAACTCAGGCATCTACCATGACGGCTGGTTTGCCGGAACCACGCCGTTCCGTCTGCCCTGGAGCGGCGTCGGAACCGATGTCGATGTCATGACGACCAAATGGGAGCTTTACAACATCGATAAAGATTTCTCCCAATCCAACGATCTGGCGGCGCAAATGCCTGAAAAACTGCGCGAGATGCAGGTGCGTTTCTATGCCGAAGCTGCGAAATACAATGTGTTGCCCATCCAGACATCGGCAGCGGAGCGTTTCGGCGAAGGTATCCGCCCAAGCCTGACCGGTGACCGCACGAGTTTCAGCTACACGCCCGGCTTGACCCGTATTCCGGAAGGCAGCGCGCCACCCATCAAGAACCGGACCTGGAGCATGACCGCGTATGTCGATCTGAAAGGCAATGACTCCGGTGTGATCGCCACTCAGGGCGGCATCGGAGCGGGCTACGCGCTGTATTTCGACCAAGGCAAACCGGTGTTCAGCTACAGCTTCACTAACGGCGAAAGATGGCGTATTGCCGCCAATGACCCCCTGCCTGCCGGAAAGCAGAATGTCGTCATGACTTTCACCTATGACGGTGGCGGTATGGGCAAAGGCGGAGCGGTTTCAATTTCTGCCAATGGCAAGGAAGTCGCCAAAGGCCGTGTCGAACGGACCGTGCCGTTCCGCTTCTCGACCGAAGAGACTCTGGACATCGGTGAGGATACAGGGACCCCCGTGGATCTGTCCTATGATGCGCCCGGCGTATTTACCGGAAAGCTCGAAAAAGTCGTCTTCGATCTGAAGTAAATGCATTTCCAGTGCGGCCGCAGAAGCGGCCGCACTGCAGGATTATTGCCACATAGCTCACTCATCCTCAATACAGTTCCCGTCTCTCATGCCAAATGCGGGCTAGATATGAGGCACATTACCCTTATGTGAATATTGCGCCGCGTCGCTACTGCGGGCAGCGGTAAAAATAGGGCTGCCCCTTGGCCGCATCCAAGACCTTGGACGCCGGAGCGATGGCGCCTTTAAGGCCGAGAATCAGGGGCGTGTCGCGGCTGAACTCATCCCGGATTTCAACGCCTTGACTGTTGATGCTGCCGCAGGCCAGCGCCTTTACGGCGTCGTTGTGAAAAATCAGGCTGCCGAGATAAACGTTTTTACCGGCTTCCACGGTGAACGGCATACGGACTTCCTTCGCGCTTTCCATGCTGCGGGCTTCTATGCCAATGATGTCGTAATTTCCCGGCTTCAGGCACATCTGGAACGCGCTGGCACGGAGCGAGTCGGTGTCGATGTCGTGCTTCTTGTTAAGGGTGGTGAACCCGAAATAAGCCTTGTTGAAGCGTGCTTTCTC
>JBEAYK010000281.1:0-3001 GCA_041159305.1 Pseudomonadota bacterium | reverse complement strand
GGCGAAAGACCGGCCCAATGCCCGAGCGCCGTACCGATGATCCCGTGCAGCAACGGCAGGGAAACCCCATAGACCGCCAACCGGAAGGCGCCGCGGCCGATGCCGCGCAGCTGCGCCGCCGCCACCATGCCCATGTCCAGCATGAACAGCATCAGCGTGCCCTGAAATAGCTGGAAATACATAGCATCGACTTTCGCGATACCGTCTTTTCCGGACAGGTAGCCGATGGCCATGCCACCAATCAGCAGCAATGCGGTTTTACCGGTCAGCACTTCCCGGACTTGATGCCAGCGGATGCCATCGCCGCCTTTGGCCAGAGCCAGACCGATCAGGATGGCCGGAATTTCCAGAGCTACCACGAGTGCGACCAGCACGGCATCGGCTGGCTGGCCGCTGCGCTCGGTGAACTGCTGTGCAGCGATGAAGGTGACCGCGGATACCGAGCCGAAGTGCGCCGCCATGGCGGCAGCGTCAAGGCGTGAATCGCGCAGCCAAAGCTTGGCAGTGAAATAGGCACTGACGGCGGTCGCTACTCCGAGTGCCAGTGTGGCAAAGATGTAAACCGGAAGATTTTCGGGTGCGTTGTTGCTAAGCGCGACGCCACCTTTGAGGCCGATGGCCAGCAACAGGAAGATCGAGAGATAGCTCTGGATGGCGGCCGGAATTTCAAGATCGCTACGTAGCAGACGTGCCAACATGCCCAATGCAAAAGCCAGGACGACCGGTGACAGCAGATTGGCGGCGAGCAGTTCGGATGAAAACACGGGTTACTCCGGGGTTTCGTGATGGTAGCGGGCGGGAGCCGGGTTCAAGTGGCCGCAGGCCGTGCAGGTGCGGTGTGCAGTTGAGCGGTAAAATCGTTCGAAAACGGCATGGAACTGGTTTTCGATATCGGTCAGGTGAAAGAATTCTTCATAGATCTTGACGTTGCAGCGCTCGCAGAACCACATCAGGGCATAAGGCGTTTGCGCTCAATGACCAGACCGACCGAATCCGGCATGCGCTGCGGGGAGTGTGGCACGTGCGGCGGCAGGTAGAACATTTCACCGGCTTTGATTGGAATGTCGCGAGGCCGGCCATCCTCTTGGATGCGCAGGATCATTTCACCTTCAAGCTGGTAAAAGAATTCGGGGCCGTCTTCGTAATGGTAGTCGGTCCGCTCGTTCGGCCCGCCCACAATCATGACGATGTAATCCGCATCGACGATGCATTTGTTGCCGACCGGCGGCTTGAGCAGGTGCCGATGCCCGTCAATCCATTCCTGAAGGTTGAAAGCGGGCGTCAACATGTCAGCTCCTTCGCGGTGGCAATGCATTTGAGTTCGATGGCAATCGGCGTCGGCAAGGATGTGATACCGATCGTGGTCCGGCAGGGAGCATTGTCTGGATCCGGAAAATACTCGGCCCAGATGCGGTTGTAAACAGGGAAGTCCTTTGCCATGTCGGTCAGATAAACGGTGACGTCGAGTAGATCATCCATGCCGGCTCCGCAGGCTTCCAATACGCTGCGCACATTGGCAAATACAGCGTGGCACTGTGCTGCAATATCATAGGACATCAGTTTTCCATCGGCACCATGGATGTTTCCGGGAATGCTGTTATCCTTTGCCGAACGTGGGCCGATACCGGACAGAAAGAGCAGATTGCCGGCACGGCGCGCATGCGGATATGATCCCACCGCTTTCGGGGCGTTTCCGGACTGAATGGAATCAGACATCCAGGCTCTCCCAGCATGCTGCGATGGCGTTGCGGTAGCCGCTGGTTGCCGTGTCGGGCCCCTCAATGCCTTGATTCAATGCCCGTATGCGGCCGTCATGCAGCGAATAGATCCAGGCATGCACCTGGACGGATTGGCCCCGGCTCCAAGCATCTTGCAGTACGGTGCTCTGGCAGACATTGAGGACCTGCTCGATGACATTCAACTCACAGAGCGTTCTGACGCGCTGTGAGGCATCGAGCTTTTCAAGTCGTTCATGGTGTTTGTCATGGACATCGCCGACATGGCGCAGCCAGTTATCGACTAATCCGATGCGCTGACCATCCAGTGTGGCCTTGATACCACCGCAGCCATAATGCCCGCAGACAATGATGTGTTCGACCTTCAGCATATCGACGGCGAACTGGATGGTGCTGAGGCAATTCAGGTCGGTATGCACCACCACGTTGGCCACGTTCCGGTGCACGAAGACTTCGCCGGGATCCATCCCGGTGATCTGGTTGGCCGGAACGCGCGAGTCGGAACACCCGATCCAGAGATAGCGCGGGTTCTGAATCTGCGCCAGACGACTGAAGAAGCCCGGGTCCTCGGCCAGAATGCGTTCGGCCCAAGCTTTGTTCTGCTCCAGCAGAGCGGTCAGTTCAGCCATGGGGCAGAGCTCCTATACAGACGGTTTTGGGTTCGGTGAAAAATTTCATGGCATCCAGGCCGCCTTCCCGACCGAAGCCGGATTGTTTCATGCCGCCGAAGGGTGTGCGCAGGTCCCGCTGCATCCAGGTGTTGATCCAGACAATGCCGCACTCGAGCTCATTGGCCATGCGATGGGCCCGCATCAGGTCGCCGGTCCATACACTTGCGGCCAGACCGTAACGCGATGCATTGGCCAAGGCCAGGGCCTGATCATCATTGTCGAAAGCATGCAGGCTGACCACCGGTCCGAAAATCTCGTCCTGGCAGAAGTCCGAATCCATCGGCAGGCCTTCGATGACCGTTGGTGTGATGAACCAACCGTCGCAACCCTCCGGCTTGACTGCCTCGCCGCCGCACAGAATACTGCCGCCTTCGTCTTTTGCCAGTGCGATGTAGGCCAGAACTTTGCGGAAGTGCGCTTCAGACATGACGGGACCGAGCTTCGTAGCCGGATCGGACGGCGCGCCGATCTTAAGTGCAGAAGATTCGGCGACAAATGTCTTTTTGAAATCGTCGTAGATATCGCGGTGAATCAAAATCCGCGATCCACACAGACAGATCTGTCCGCTGTTCTGGAAGGCGGCGCGCACCAGTG
>JBEAYK010000280.1:0-2851 GCA_041159305.1 Pseudomonadota bacterium | reverse complement strand
TTCCTTGAAGACAGCCGGATTTTTTCCGGCCGCGCGGATGAACTCCAGCTCGCCAATCTCGGCCGGCTCTCGGCCAGTATCGCGCACGAAATCCGCAACCCCTTGGCCGCCATCAGTTATGCCCAGCAATTGTTGGCGGAATCGGGAACCACCAGCGAAAGCGACCGACGGATGCTGGAGATCATCGGCAGCCAGAGCAAACGCCTGAACGGCATCATCGAAAACATTCTCGGCCTGGCGCGTCGCCAGACCGCCAGTCCGCAGACCCTGGAGCTCGGCAGCTTTCTTACGCGTCTTGTGGAAGAGCATCTGAGCACGCATCCGGACGACCGCGCGCTGATCCATCTGCAGCCGTCACCGGCACCGGTAAATGCCCTGTTCGACCGTTCGCACTTGCATCAAATCGTCACGGTGTTGCTGACCAACGCCCTGGTGTACGGGCATGCCCCGCACGTTCCGGCCGAGATCCGCATCGGTGTGCGCATGGATGGCCGTACTCCGGTCATCGACATCAGCGACCGCGGCCCGGGCATTCCGTCAAACCAGCGCGAGCAGTTGTTCACGCCCTTCCACACCACCAGCGAACATGGCACCGGTTTGGGTTTGTATATCGCCAAGCAATTAGCTGATGCTAATCAAGCACAGTTGCGTTATGAAGCCGTATTGGGCGGCGGGAGCCGCTTCAGCCTGCGCTTATCCGATGGCCAGGCTCTTCTGAACGAAAAACTCTGAGCGATATCATGCATTTGAAACAGTCCTCGCCTATACTTGGCATATGCAAAATCCCCAAGCCCTGATTGTCGATGACGAGCGCGATATCCGTGATTTGTTAAGCACGGCTTTATCACGCATGGGCTTGGATGTCGTTTCGGCTGAAAGCATCCAGCAGGCCAAACAGCTGTTGAGTGAGGGTCGCTTTGATCTTTGCTTGACCGACATGCGTCTGGGCGATGGCAGTGGCCTCGAGCTGATTACCTATGTCAGTGAACATTACCGCAGCATGCCGATTGCGATGATCACCGCTTACGGTGATGTGCAATCCGCAGTCAATGCCCTGAAAGCCGGCGCCTATGATTTCGTCAGTAAACCGGTTGATCTGGGAACCTTGCGTAAACTTGTCGAGCAGGCACTGGCGCTGCGCGAGCAACATCGGCTTCCGACCTCGGACATGGTCGGTGAGTCCACCGGCCTCAAGAACCTCCGCGAACAGATTGAGCGGCTCGCACGCAGCTTGGCGCCCATTTTGATCGTCGGCGAAGCCGGTGTCGGTAAACAGGTGGTGGCCAAACAGATCCATCAGCAAAGCCCGCGCAATAGGGCGCCGTTCCTGGAAGTCGAATGCGACGCCATCGAGGCCGACCAACTCGACGCCGTGTTTTTCGGCAAGGCCGGCGCGTTTATGATGGCGCAAGGCGGTACACTGTTCATCGACCACGTGGATGCTTTGCCCCTGTCGTTCCAGATCAAGCTGCATAAAACCATCCAGGACCGCAGCATCCGCGCCATCGGCGCCTTTGCCGACACCCCCATCGATGTCCGCATCATTTCGGCCACCCGTAAGGATCTGACGCAGGAAGCTGCCGCAAAACGCTTCCGGCACGATTTGCTGTACCGGATCAATGTCATTGAATTGCTGGTGCCGCCCCTGCGCGAGCGCCGCGAGGACATCCTGCCCTTGGCCCACGCCTTCCTCGCAGAGCTTGCCGAGCATAGCGGCTCACAGGGTCAGATGCAGCTGAGTGAAAGCGCCGAAGCCCTGTTGTTGCAGCACGCCTTCCCGGGCAATGTGCGCGAGCTGGAAAACATCCTTGAGCGCGCCACCGTACTCGCCACCGGCACGGTTATTGATGCGGGAAATCTGCAGTTCAATCGCCCGGAACCTGCCGAAGGTGGTATCGGGATTCCCAAAGCCTTGCCGGAGGCGCTCGAGCAGCTTGAGCGCGCCTTGGAAGCCTGCCGGTTCAACAAGACCAAAGCGGCCGCCCAACTCGGCATCACTTTTCGCGCATTACGCTACAAAATGGAAAAATTGGGCATGGAATGAGGCTGATTCCACTGCTTTTTTTGCCTGATTTCCGTGATGCGCTTCAAATTAAATGCGCCAATTGTGTCAACACTGTAAACATTTCATCTGTTTTCTGATAAAACACGCTGAACTGCTTGAAATCTATTTAATTACCGATCAGATTGATATCCGCATGCACGCGGATGAAAGCGAATTTTCCTAAGGCATGCCACTGGTAATTGACAGGAGCACACTTATGAAAACCCTAAACAAAGGCTTTACCCTACTTGAACTGATGGCCGTGATTGCGGTCATCGGCATCCTTTTGGCCATCGCGTTGCCCACCTACGCCGATTACTCCGCCCGTTCGAAAGTGACCGAGGGCATCAGCCTGGCCGGCGCCGCCAAAACGGCGGTCAGCGAATACCGTTTGTCCACCAGCCAATGGCCCAGTGACAATGCCGCGGCGGGATTGCCAGCGGCAGCCTCCATCACCGGCAACGATGTCGGCTCGGTCGCCGTCTCCGGTGCCGGACTGATTACCGTAACGTTCGCGTCGATGGATCCCGCTCTCCATGCCAAAACCCTGGTACTGACGCCGGCCTACGGCGGCGGTTCGATGACCTGGAGCTGCAATACCGGCTCGACGCTGGAAGAACAGTATCTGCCCGCCAATTGCCGCTGAGTTCCGGCAATGTTTGAAAGCATGCCCCGCACCCGCGGGGCATTTTTTTGCGCATGGTCTGCGCACTTGCACCAGCCGGCGCTTTCCGGCCCAAACCGGATGTGACGCTGAGCGTCACTTTTGGTCATTACACGACCAAAAAACTGTGCCCAATTTGTGAC
>JBEAYK010000035.1:0-7285 GCA_041159305.1 Pseudomonadota bacterium | reverse complement strand
GAGCAATGCTGGCCACACTCAACAGCAGAAACGGCAGACGCAGTGAGCGGACAACGGCGAGAACGCGGCTCATCCGTCCCGGGTCCGCGCTTGCGGGCAGCCGCGAACATGATCATCGACCATGCCGACCGCCTGCATGAAGGCATACATGATGGTGCTGCCGACGAAATTGAATCCCCGTTTTCGCAGATCCTTGCTCAGTGCATCCGAGACCGCGCTGCGTACCGGAATATCAGCCATTGAAGTCGGACGGTTAACTACCGGCTTGCCATCAACGAAGCCCCAGAAATAGGCGTCCAGTGAACCGAATTCAGCGATGATCTGCTGCGCGGCGCGGGCATTGCGGGTCAGAGATTCGAGTTTGAGCCGGTTGCGTACCAGGCCAGAGTCCTGCATCAGGCGGGACACATCTTTTTCGGTGAAGCGTGCCAAGCGATCGATATCAAACCCATGCAAGGCCTTACGGTAATTTTCGCGTTTGCGCAGGATGGTGATCCAGCTCAATCCGGCCTGTGCGCCCTCCAGAATCAAAAACTCGAACAGAACGCGGTCATCATGCACCGGTACGCCCCACTCGGTGTCGTGATAGGCGACATACAGCGGATCATCGCCGCACCACGGGCAACGCGTGCTCACCAACCCTCCGACAAGACACGCTCGAATTGCCAGACGAAGTACTCGGTGTCTTCAAGACATAGACACACTGGCAGTTTGATTTTCAGCATGGTTATGTTTTTTTGTATGAAATACAAATAAATAAAGCCAAAGTTAGCAAGGAAAAAATTTAATATAAGCATATTTTTTCTATCAAGAGAGATAAATTTGCAAGATATTTTCAATTTAAAATTTAAATGAATTCTAGAAGTATGGTGGCCATAATCGAGCGGTTGCCGGTTAGGGCACGATTCTGAACCAGTAGCGGTAATTATTCGGCTGACCCTGCACCAGAACATGCTCAAGTGTGACCTCGTAGCGCTCGCCGGCAAGCAAACGTCCGGTGCGGAACTGCAGACTGTTCGGCAGCCCGTAAAAACGGTTGTCGGTGAGGATGCTGCTGATCCGCAGCGGTTTTCCCTTGGCAGACTTCACCTGAATCCGGGCCTGTGAAAAATCAACGGCGGAATTGGCCGCTTTGTGTTCGGCATCTATCATCAGTGCAACGGAAATCGGTGCGCTCTCAGCGTAATACTGTGCCGGATAATCGCCGAAAGGATAAGCAATCAGTTCCGGTCCGCTGGCCGCCGTGGCCGTCTTTTCCGGCCGCATGATTTTCAGTACCGAAGCCACACTTTGGTTGCGGCCATCAACGGCTCCCGAAACGCGGCCATAGGCAATCCGCTTGAGGAAAGGATCGAGCAGCCAACGCCGGTGACCGATACCGGCCACCGAGCGCGCTTCGGTATCGGTCAGCCATACAATCATGTCCTGTTCCGGCGTATGAAACGCGATGTTGGGTGCACGCACGCCACCGCTGAGCAGACTGGCACCGGCGGTTTTGGCCGCTGTGGATGTCCAGCAACGCCAATGATGGGGCGGCGCGTGATCGATGCGGCCGTTGGCAGCCATCAACAGTGCGGTCTGCATCACTTCGTCCTGCTCGCTATCGTCATAGCGCACCGGTGCCAGGCCGTGCAGATTGCGGATGGCATTCAGTGTGGTCAACACTTTTTGTTTCTGCGCCTCGTGCAGGACTCCGGTCTGACACGCGGCCGGCGACGGCATCTGTTGGTAAAGCGTGGCCGACAGTTTCTGAAGGTCGGGATACAACTCGCCGCCGGCGTGTGCGCTGCCGGCAGCACATGCCAGTATGAATAAAACGGACCGGCTCAGACCTGCCATGCGCTGCAATCCCAGCCCAGCAATTGCTGCAATTGTTCGGTGTCCTCGCGGAAACAGTCCAACAACAGGCGCCGGTCAGCCTCGGTCATCGGTTCCGGATACGGATAGGCATGCACCCGACGTGGAGCAATGCCCTGCAGTCGCGGCATTTTGAGAAAATCACAGATCCGCGCCAGCACGGCTACCGGCTGCGCGAGCAGGCGTTCGTGGCGGAGAATCAGTGTCTGCTCGCGTGGAAAATGCTGCCACAAGCGCGCCAGTTGTTGTGCATACAGGCCGCGCCGGATGCAGGTATAACCGGAGGCATCGCAGCTATCGGGCACTGCCATGATTTCCAGCTCACGCTCCAGCGCCTCTCGGAATCCGATGACGCTTTCACCGCGGGCACGGAACATGTTCCATTGTGAATAGGCGCGGCTGACAGGATTACGCAGCACGGCAATCAGCTTCATGTCCGGGTTATAAGCGCGGATGCGTGGCATCACCTCCGGCTTGTACAGATAGATCGGTGTGGTTTCACCGAGCAGCCGATGCCCTGCTTCCGGTGCGAACCAAGCATGGTAAGCGGCGTAGTCCGGGATGCCGCCGGCGAAGGCGGCATCGTCGTCGAAGTAGTGCAGTTCCTTTTTCGAGGGAAAGCACAGCAGCGGATGCTGGCGAAGGTAGAAATCCAGCGCGGTGGTACCGCATTTCTGGGCACCACAGATCAGGAAGTCGACCTTGCGCATGCCGCCGGCCTCAGGCCGAAACCGCCAGCTTTTCATTGTGGTATCGGCGCGCCGCGATCCACCACAGCACCGCGCCCATTCCGAAACCGCAGGCCAGGTAAACGGCCCACTCGGCAGCACCGATGCTTTCGCTGCGCACGATTTTCAGAATCATCTGGTTCTGCGCCAGAAACGGCACCGCGAACTGCCAGAGCGCGTTCTTCATCGGATTGACCATCAGGATGATGGTCGGCAGGATCGGCAGCATCATCAGGATCGACATGTAGCTCTGCGCTTCCTTCACCGATTTGGCACCGGCCGCGATCACGGTCAGCAAACCGGTTCCGATCAGCACGATGGGCACCAGTACCAACAGCATCTGCGCGATCTGCAGCCAGCTCAGCGACAGCTTGATGCCGAGGCTCGGCGCCAGCATGAACGCGGCCTTGAACGACAGCAGGGTCAGCAGCAGGGTCAACATGCCGAAGGCACAGGCCGCCAGGATCTTGCCGCTCATGATCATGCCGCGGCCGGCCGGCGTGGCCAGCAACGGCTCCAGCGATTGCCGTTCACGTTCGCCGGCGGTGGCGTCGATGACCAGATACGCGCCGCCGAGGAAGCCGCTCAGAATCAGCAGATAGGGCAGGAATGCCAGCGCTTGACCGATGCGGCTTTCCGGCGTGGCCAGGTCTTTGCGCTCGACCCGTACGGCCTGCGCCGCCGTGGGACTGATGCCGCGCGAGAGCAGGCGCAGGGCGCCGGTCGTTCGACTGTAGTTTTCCAGCAGATTCGAAACCCGCTCCACCGGAATGCGTGCGTCGTCGCGCGAACTGTCGTGCCAGATTTCGACCGGTGCCGGTTCGCTGCCGCGCCATTTATCGGTGTACTCGGCCGGAATCATCAGAATCACTTCGATGTTCTGCGCGGCGATTTCGCCTTCCGGATTGGCCGGTGCCGGTTTGATCACGACATTGCGGCCGGACAGCCAATGCACCAGATTCGGCGCATGCTCGGCACCGATTACCGGCAGCTCCAGCGGTTTTTCCAACTGCGTGCTGACCCGGTTGCTGGCCAGCTTGCCCAGACCCAGAATCAGCGCCGGAAACAGTAGCGGACCCATCAGCAGGGAAATGGCCACGGTCTTGCGGTCGCGGAACAGATCCAGCAGTTCTTTTTTCATCACGGCAATCATGGCGTTCATGCGTGCAGGCCCTCCTCGCTACCGATGACTTTGACAAAGGCTTCTTCCAGATTGGTCTCCCCGGTCTGCGCGCGGATCTCATCCGGCGTGCCGTTGGCCATGACCTTGCCCTGCGCAATCACCACGATGCGGTCGCACAGTGCGGCCACTTCCTGCATGATGTGGCTGGAGAAGATCACGCAGCGGCCTTCGGCTTTGAGCTGCAGCAGGAATTCGCGCAGGGCGCGGGTGGTCATCACGTCCAGGCCGTTGGTCGGTTCATCGAGGATGACGTTTTTCGGATCATGCACCAGTGCCCGCGCGATCGCGGTTTTGGTGCGCTGGCCCTGCGAAAAGCCTTCGCACTGGCGGTCGATGAATTCGGCCATGCCCAGCGCGGCCACCAGACGTTCGGTGCGCTCGGCAATCAGCGCTTCGCTCATGCCGTGCAAGCGGCCGAAGTAGGCGATGTTCTCACGCGCGGTCAGGCGCTTGTACACACCGCGCGCATCCGGCAGCACGCCCAGACGGGTGCGCACGGCGGCACTGTCGGCGGCGGCCGAGAAGCCGTCGACCTCGATGCTGCCGGTGTCCGGCTGCATCAGGGTGTACAGCATGCGCAGAGTGGTGGTTTTGCCGGCGCCGTTCGGGCCGAGCAAGCCGGTAATCTGGCCATCCGGGGCGGTGAAGCCGACGCCCTGCACGGCGTGCACCGTGCCGGTTTTGGTTTTGAACTGTTTGTGCAGATCGTTGACGGTAATCATGGTGTTTCCTCAGGGTTCCCAGCCGTTCAGGCCGGTAAACATCGGTGCGTAAGTCAGGGTTTTGATGCAGGCATCATCCAGGTTTTTGGCATCGGCGCTTTCCAGGAATTTGGCGAACAGGCGCGGCATGCAGCCGACCGGCAGCACGTTGTGGCCCTGGCCTTTGGCGATGATGTGTTTGGAGTTCGGCAGATGTTTGGCGACCATGTCGCCGTAGCGCGGCGGTGTGACCGGATCGAATTCGCCGGACAGGATCAGCACCGGCAGATTGCCTTTCAGAGGCACACGGTAATCAGCGGGCCGGACTTTATGCGGCCAGACCGCGCACTGTGCTTTCATCAGCTCCACCAGACCGGTACCGAGCAGACGCTTGCCATCTTCCGGATCGACCACCAGATCAGGCACGTCTTCGCCGCACATCACCGACAGCTGCATGCCGTGCATGATCTGGTCGGAAATATCACGGGTCACCATTTCACTCAGTGCCATCAGAGTATCGACACGGCCCTGGTTGGCTTCAGCAAATTGCATTGGCAACAGGCTGGCGGCCTGCGGCTGATAGGCCAGCAGACGGGTCAGCATGGCCAGATGGCCGCTGCTGAATTGGCCGTCTTTCCATTCGCCGGTGATGGCGTCGCGGTAGTGCACCGGCACCGGGCCCTTGGCCAGGGTGGCCAGCAGCGTATTCAATTGCGCGCGCGGATCGCCGAGTTTTTCACGGCAGGCTTTGTCCTTGGCACATTGCGCGAATTGCAGATCGAGCGAGCTTTCCAGATTTTTCGCATGATCCTGGCCGAGCACGCTTTCCAGCGGTGCGATGCCGTCGATGGTGATGGTGCGCGTGTGCTGCGGATAGCGCTTGCCGTACAGCTGGGCCATGCGTGTGCCGTAGGAAATGCCGATTAGGTTGATCTGTTCGGCGCCCAGGGCTTTTCGGGCGGCATCCAGATCGCGGATGGCGTCCGAGCTGCTGAACTGGGCGACATCGACCTTGCCTTCGAATTGCGCGGCGCAGCGTTTGGCAAAGTCGGTGGCGGCATCGGCGGTGTAATCTTCGTCATCCACCACCGCGCTTTCACCTTGTTCATTGACGCACTTGAGCGGATTGGAATCGCCGGTGCCGCGTTGGTCAAGCAGGATGATGTTGCGCTTCTTGCGCGCCTCGGCGAAGGCGCCGGACAGCATCGGAAAGCTGCCGCGTGCCGCCTGGCCCGGCCCGCCGGCCAGCATGAAGATCGGGTCCGGTTCGGCTTCGCCGCTGGCCGGCAGCCAGGAAATAGCCAGGGTGATTTTGCGGCCATCGGGTGCGTCGTGGTTTTCAGGCACCTGCAGCGTGCCGCAGTAGGCCATCAGCGAATCGGCGCCTTTGGCCAGCGTGCATGGGGTGAAGCGGATGCTGCCGAGCAGACGGCTGTTGTCCACCTTGCTCACGGCGGCCTTGGGCTTGTCGGCCTCGGGCTTGTCTTTGATCAGATATGGCTTGGCCAGCCACGCCGCCACCAGCAGCAGCACTGCGGCATTCAGCCATTTCTTGTGTTTGTCCTGCATGTTCAGTCCTCCTGAAAAATCGTTTCAATCGGCAGTTCGAACAGGCGCGCCAGTTTGAATGCCAGTTTGATGCTTGGATCGTACTTCTCGGTTTCAATCGCGTTTACGGTCTGACGCGAGACATCGAGGCGCTCGGCCAACTCGGCCTGCGACCAGCCGAACTGTTCACGCAATTGCCGGACGCGGCTCTTCATGCCCGGAAACGCCAGATGCCGATGTAGCGGGTGATGATGTAGCCAAGGCCGATGATCAGCACCAGCACCGACAACATCTCGCGCGTGTTCAACTCCAGCACCCGGAAGTCGTGCAGCAAGAGCAGGCTGTAGCCGGCCAGAAGACCGGTCATCGAAGCCACCGCCATCGCATCCATTTCAATCTTGCGTTCCAGCTCGTCGCATTCGCCGAGGTAACGGAAGTACAGCCAGAAAATCCACATCAGCGGCAGCAGCGGCAGCACGGCCAGCACGGTCTTGATCGCCTGCGAGGGCACCGAGGGCTCCAGCACGTAGGCGCCGATGGTCATCCCGATATACAGCAGGCCGGGCAGGATGGATTTCAGGTAATAACGTTTCAGGGGTGCGCGCATGGGAACCTCAACGGTAACGACGGATGGCCAGCCATTTGGTCAGGCCGTAAATGCCGCACAGCAGCGGAAACACCCAGATCGCCACGGTGCCGCCGCCGAGCGTGAACACCCCGGCCTGCATCAGAAAGCCGGCGGCCAGAAACAGCAGGCCGACGATCAGGCTGCTCAGGCTGACCGCTTCCAGTTCAATGCGCCGGATCATCTCGTCGCACTCGCCCAGGTAGTCGATGAAAATCTTGCCCACGAAGGCAATCGGCAGCACCGGCAGCACCGCCATCAGCGCGCGGACTGCCACAGGCCATTCCGCGGCGAAGGACTTGAGGCCCAAGATCGAGCCGAACAGCAGGGCGATGTACAGAACCATCGCCATCACAAGGCGGCGTGTGTAGCGGCTTTCGGCCGGGGACATGGCTGGCTGGCAGGGAAGGAGAGTCGGTTTCATGGCGGCTTAGTCAAGTGAGCTTGACATACGCTATCATGAACTACGGTGGGTGTGTCAAGCCTACTTTACATATTTTTTAATTCGGCCGCCGGGCGCGCCCGCATTCGGGGTTTCGGGCCCGGGGCGGCCTGTTGCGCCGTGGTGGGGTAGGCCGAAGCCACCAGCGCGAAGAAATCGCCTTCCTCGCCCGGCGCTTTGGCCAGGGCTTCGTACTCCCGG
>JBEAYK010000279.1:0-3332 GCA_041159305.1 Pseudomonadota bacterium | reverse complement strand
GGCGGAAATCCCGGAGCCAGCCAATGCCGGCTGACCGACTTTTCCGAAGGCAGCTCGGCATCGGACGGGCCAGACCGCACCCGGCACCGCAAGCAGCCAATGTTCCGGAGCCGGCGTATGTTGACGGACCGGAATCGCCAGAAAAAGCACAAGCACGCTCAGCAGAAGCAAGCGGATCAGCAACAACAGCCATTCCTGCACGATTGGCTGACGGCGTGGACGAAAGCGGGCCTGCAGCCAGCGCAAGGCGGCGAAATCCGTACGTTGCTGTTGTGAGCGCCGGCTCAGATGAATCAATACCGGCAGCGCCAATGCAAACAGCGCCAGAAAAGCGGAAGGCAGCAGGAAGTTCATGCGCTTTCCTGGAAGCGCGCCTTGCCCTGCGCGAACAGACGTTGCAATGGCGCATCGAGGCGTTCATCCAGAACATACGGCACATGGCGGATGCCGGCCGAGGCCAGACGAAGCGTCAGTTCGCGGCAGGCGGCGGCAAAGGCATGCAGATAGTCCTCGCGGGCGGCAGCGGCATCGGTCAGCACCGCCGCGCCGGATTCGACATCGATGAAACGCCGGCCGTCACGGAACGGGAAGTCGCGCTCCTCAACGGTCAGGATCTGGATATTCAGCACTTCACGCCGGGCTGCGGCAAGGCGCTCGATTAGAGCAAGCGCGGCTTCATCGAAATCATCGCTGAGCAGCAACACCAGATCATTGGCATGGATGCGCTCCCAGATCGGTCGGCACCCGGCTTCATCCGGCCAAGCACCCTCAGCCGACAAACCGCTCAACACCTGCAGGCAGCGATCCCGATGGCGGATACCGCTTCCGGCATTGATGACCTGCAGGCGCTCACCGCTGACGGCAATCAGACCGAAACGATCACCCTGACGGCAGGCCAGTTCGAACACGCAGGCCGCCTGCGCTTTCGCGGCCTGTAAACGGCTCCAGCCGGGTCGCGTGGCATCGGACTGCGCCATCGACGCGCTCGCATCAAGCAGCACCCAGGCTGCCAAGGGACTGTCGCGTTCGGATTCACGCACGAAGAATTTATCCGAGCGCGCATACAGCTTCCAGTCGATCTGGCGCGGCTCGTCGCCCGGCTCGTAAGCACGGTATTGGGCAAACTCCATGCCGGCGCCGCGTGAACGGCTGTGATGCTGGCCGATGCCGAGCGCGCCGGACACCCGCCGTGACACCAGGCGCAGCGCTTTCAAGCGCGCCCGTACGTCGGCGGGAATCAGATCGGGCCCGGACATCGCGTTATGTCTCAGCGCGGATATGGAATCGCGGCCAGTAACAGCGCCACGACATCATCAGCGCTTTTCTGTTCGGCTTCAGCCATGAAGGTCAGCAACAGGCGATGGCGCATCACGGGCGCTGCCAGGGCGCATACATCGTCTTCGGTGACGGCAAAGCGGCCATGGATGAGGGCGCGTGCTTTGGCGCTGAGCACCAGCGCTTGTCCGGCACGCGGGCCGGCGCCCCACTTCACCCATTGTCCGATGCCCGGAGTTTCGGACTGCGGCCTGCTGGCACGTACCAGACGGTTGATCCAGGCCAGCATGTCAGCGCTGATGTGAACCTCGCGCACCAGTTTCTGCAATTCGAGCACAGCCTCACCAGCCATCACCTTCGGTACCTGCGAAGAGCCGCTGCCGGTGGTCTGCATCAGGATGTCGCGCTCCTCGGCCTCGCTCGGATAATCGACACGGATATGCAGCAGGAATCGGTCGAGTTGGGCTTCGGGCAGCGGATAGGTTCCGGCCTGCTCCAGCGGGTTCTGCGTCGCCAGTACGAAGAAGGGTTCCGGCAAGGCATGCGTGACCCCGGCATAGCTGACGGTATGTTCCTGCATGGCCTCCAGCAGGGCCGCTTGTGTTTTCGGCGGCGTGCGGTTGAGTTCGTCGGCCAGCAGCAGATTGGTGAATACCGGTCCGGGCTGGAATTTGAAGTGGCGCTTGCCGGTGCCGTGATCTTCTTCCAGAATTTCGGTGCCGAGGATATCGCTTGGCATCAGATCTGGGGTGAACTGGATGCGCCGGAACGACAAGGCCAGCGCCTGCCCGAGTGAGCGCACCAGCGTCCCGGAACGCCTTCGAGCAGGCAGTGGCCACCGGCCAGCAGCCCGATCAGCAGTTGTTCGACCACCGCATCCTGGCCGACGATGGCCTTGGCGATGGAGGCACGCAACTCGCCGAGCTGCTTGAGGGTGGCTTGGATGTCGGCTTCAGTACTGGTCATGACGTGGCGTTCCGGGTGTGGGTTCTGGGTAAATCAGGCATTGAGGGCATACATCACGATATTGACGGCGAATTTGGTATTGTCTTCGGCCAGAAAGCGCTTGTTGCGCCAATCGTAATCCCACTCACAGCCGTAATCCTTGTTGCTGTAAAGCAGGCCGAGGCGGCCATCGAATTCGATGCCCTTAAGGTAATCATGCACGATGTCGTCGCCCCAGCCATTCAATTCGAAACTGGTGGTCGGCGGCTCGCTGAAGCGGAAGAAGCTGGAGTACAGCGGGTGTGTGTTGGGAATCTTGCGCAGGGCTTTCGGTCCGAAAATGGAGGCCATCTGGGCCTCGAAGGATTTGGCGAACAGGCCATCGATGTCGTGGTTGCAGTCGTCCACGAACATGAAGCCGCCGCTGCGCAGGTAGGCTTCGAAGTTGCGGCGCTCGGCCAGACTGAACTGCACCAGCTTGTGCCCCGCCAGATAGCAGAACGGCGCCAGGCGCATTTTCGGATCGGACAGGGCGATGACGTGTTCTTTCGGATCAACGCGAAGACTGGTGTAATCGATCAGCGAGGTGATGATGTTGGACGGCATGCGCGCATCCACATCCCAGTCCCCGGACTCGTACATCAGCCGGGTGAAACGGAAGTCGTATTCAGGGCCTGCGGCGGCCATGCGCGGCAGTGCGGCACCGCCGAACATCAAACGCAGGAAGTCGGCACGGTCCATGCCGGCTCCCGGGGCATCACACGGCGTCCGACAGCGACGTGAAGGTGAAGTCGCGGATCTTCATCGGCGGAATCATCATCACGAACGGGGATTCGTCGTCACCGAGGCGGATCGGTTTGCCGAGTTCTTCGATGTTGTTGAGCATGATCACCGGCGACTCGTTGAAACGGAAGTTCTTGATCGGATACTTGATTTCACCATTCTCGATGTAGAAGGTGCCGTCGCGGGTCAGGCCGGTCAGCAACACGGTCTGCGGATCGACCATGCGGATATACCAGGTGCGGGTGACCAGAATGCCTTTCGCGGTGCCCTTGACCAGATCCATGGTGGACTTGGTGCCGCCGGCCATGATCAGGTTGCCGGGCGAACCC
>JBEAYK010000034.1:0-7436 GCA_041159305.1 Pseudomonadota bacterium | reverse complement strand
TCGAGGGGGTCGGCGGCCCGTACGCCTACGAGCTCATCGCCGGCGGCCGCAGCAACCTGACGTTCCTCGTCACTGATTCGTCGGGCACGCGCATGGTGCTGCGCCGCCCCCCGCTCGGTCACGTGCTCGCCACCGCCCACGACATGGCCCGTGAGCACCGCATCATCAGTGCGGTCGGATCCACCGGCGTGCCCGTGCCCCGTTGCCTTGGCCTGTGCACCGACGAGGACGTGAACGGCGCGCCGTTCTACGTGATGTCGTACGTGGACGGCGTGGTGCTGGACAGCCAGGAGCGCGGCGAGCGGCTTCCCGAGCACCTCCGTGCGGGGGCGACGGACCATCTGGTCGACGTCCTCGCCGACCTGCATGACGTCGACATCGACGCGATCGGCCTGGGTGACCTCGCGAAGCGCGAGGGTTACGTGGAACGCCAGGTGAAGCGCTGGACGACACAGTGGGAGAACTCGAAGACGCGCGAGCTGCCCGCCATCGAGGAGGTCGCACGACTCCTCGCCGCCCGGATCCCGCGGCAACAGGGCGTGTCCATCGCCCACGGCGACTACCGCTTCGGCAACGTCCTCACCGACGTCGCGCACGGCAGGGTCACCGCGGTCCTCGACTGGGAACTGTGCACGCTGGGTGACCCGCTCGCTGACCTCGGCTACATCGGTGTCTACTGGAACGAGCCCGGCCAGCCGCCGCGCCGTGCCAACGACCCTTCGGGTCTCCCCGGATTCCCCGGGTACCGGCGCATCGTCGACAGCACCGCATCCAGCGTGACATCGGTGATGGTTTCCAGTTGCTGGGTCTCTTTCAGGCCCTTCTGCCGGCTTTGGCTCGCCTGACGGGCCTGCTCGGCGAACGCGCGCCGCGCCGCAAGCGGTTGCGCCAAAAAATGCTGTTGCCAGTTCGGATTACGTACCTGATTGCGGAAAGCAAGGTATTCGCGGTCCTCAGTGCAGAGCAGATCGCCATGCATGAGCAGGGTGGGCGTGCCAGCACAGGAAATGACCGCATAATCCGGCAATAATTGGGCGCCGATACGTTCGGCGAACCGGGGGCCGAGCAGGAAATCCCGGTTGCCGCGCTGCACGAACAGACGGGTACCGCTGGCGCGGCAGTCGGCGAGGGCTTGCTGGGTCATTTGCGCCAGAGCGCTGTCATCGTCATCGCCGATCCATGCTTCATAGAGATCGCCGAGGATATACAAGGCTTCGATGCCATGACAGCCGCGCACCAACAGGTCGATGAATTGGGCGGTGGTTTCCGGACGGACATCATCCAGATGCAGATCGGAGATGAATATCTGGCTCACGGCACTTCTGCGGCCCGGATCTGACGGATGATGATGGGTTTGACCGGCGTCGCATCGCCGATGCCGGCACGCGGACCGACTTTGACGCCACGCAGGCCATCAATCACGTCCATGCCTTCGACCACCCGGCCGAATACGGTATAGCCACGGCTTCGGGCATCGGCAGCCGAGACGAAATCAAATTGCGGGTTATCGACCACGTTGATGAAAAACTGCGATCCGGCGGAATCCGGTTCATTGGCACGGCGTGCCGCGGTGACCGTGCCGCGCAAGTTGCGCAGTCCGTTGTTGGATTCGCTGCGGATGAATCCGCGGTCCGGCTTCAGACGGTAGTCGGCGGTATAGGCACCGCCCTGAACCAAAAGGTTGCCGATAACACGGTGAAAGACGGTGTTGTCGTAATGGCCGGCTTCGACATAACTCATGAAGTTGCGGACCGTCAGTGGAGCCTTGTCGTCATAAAGTTCGATCACGACGTTTCCGGCATCGGTGCTGAGCACGACGCGAGGATAATCGACGATTGCGACTTCCTGGATGTCGCGTTCTCCCGCAACTTCGGCGCCGGGGATGGCGACTTCCTGGCTGACTTGGGTCGGCTGTTTTCCGCAGGCGCTGAGCAGCAGAAGCAGAGAGGCGGTGATTCGCAAATAATGTTTCATGTGTCTAGTTTAATGCATTGCGACAATTCCGGGCTTACTGGTAGGTCCGCCCCTTGTGCTGCAGCCAGCCACCCGGGTGGCGTCCATTCGGGTCATGGTGGGTCCAATGCACGACACCGCCCTTGTCGTTCCAGACATACTCGCCTTTAAAGGCGACTTGATCACCGGCCTTCAGGGCGTCGATGCGGGGTGCAAGATCGATGTTATGGGCAATGAGCACGGTATGGCCATAACCGGTATCGATTAGGAAGCGTTGATGCCGGCTGCCCTGATTGTCATCCGGAAGAAGCTTCACAACACGGCCTTCGGCCTGGACCGGTACATCCTGAAGGCGTTGCGTGTAAGCCGTGGCGATGCTGCCGGCACCGCTGTCGTTGGACGAACTGACTTTGGTTTGCTCTGCGCTGGTCGCTGAATCGGCTGAAACTTGGGGGTCTGTGACGCTGAACCGACCCAGGGCGAACATTACCAATCCAATGAAGGCAATCAGTCCCCATTTCTTCATGGCTTAGTCCGCCAGCGCCCGGCTGAAGACATGGAACTCGGTATCCCGGATCCAGCCGTATTTCTGATAGAGCGCCTGCGCGCCGGTATTGTCGATGGCCGTTGAAAGCTCCAAGGCGCTCAGGCCCAGCTTGCGGCCAAGATCCTGTGAAGCCAGCAAGAGGGCTGCGGCCACACCGGAGCGCCGTGCCGGGGCGGCCACAAACAGATCATTCAAAATCGCGATGCGACTGGTATGGGTGGAACTGAAGCTGGGATAGAGCTGACTGAAGCCCACCAGGTTGTCGCCACGCTGTGCCACAAGGATCCAGGAATCATTGCGTGCCAGACGTTCTTCAATGAAATCACGGGCGCGTTCGAGGTCGGCCGCTTGCCGGTAAAACTGACGGTAGCCGTCGAAAAGCTCGGCCAGCTCACGCAGATCCGATGGTGTGGCCATACGCACATTGAGACTGCTCATGCCGGAATCACCGGGATAATGAGCCGGCGACGGGCTGTGGCGGCTTCTGGGGGCTGTGATACAGGCATGTGCAGATGTTCCGATGCGACGTTTTCAGCCAACACTATGCCATAAAAGCATCCGGCAGTGCCTGTGGCACCTTCAGATAAGTCGTGCCAAGCCTTGATTTTTCGGCAATAATAGCGATTCGTGGCGGTCTGAACCCGGTTTGGCTGGCGCATTCGAAAAATAACAAATGGAGTCCTTTCCAGCATGTGTCCCAGTCGTTCCCCCAAAGGCAAGTCGCGCGGATGGATCATTCCCGTCGGCGGTGCCGAAGTCAAGGAAAACAATCCGCAGATTCTGAGTCGCTTCGTTGAACTGTGCGGCGGCAAGAAAGCCCGCATCGCCATCATTCCGACTGCCAGCCGCTTGCTGGAAACCGGGCCGAAATACGAACGCATTTTTAAGGCGCTCGGTGCCAAGTCTGCAGTATCGGTTGATTTCGAGCAACGCAGCGATACCTCCGATCCCGCCCGCCTTGCAGTATTCGATGGCATCACTGGGGTGTTTCTGACCGGAGGCAGTCAATTACGTCTGGCCACCCTGCTTGGCGGTACTCCGGTGGCAAAACGCCTGCGTGAGATTAATGCTCATGGCGTGCATATCTGCGGAACCAGCGCCGGTGCCAGCTTCCTGAGCGAACACATGATTGCCTTCGGTGAAGAGGGATCCACGCCGGTAGCCGGCAATGTCCGCCTGGCGCCGGGGCTCGGGCTGACCAACCGTTTCGTCATCGATCAGCATTTCCGTCAACGCGACCGTCTCGGGCGACTGACTGCGGCTTTGGCTTACAACCCTTTTGCCATCGGTATTGGACTGGATGAGGATTCCGCGGCATTCATCAGTCCGGAAAACGTACTGGAAGTGGGCGGATCGGGTGGCGTGACCGTGGTCGACGCCTCCGACTTGACCTTCTCGTCGATGGATCAGGTCGATGAGGGCCAGCCGGTGTGCATGCTCGGTTTGCGCATTCACATTCTGGTGGCCGGCAGCACTTTCAATCTGCATACCCGCGTTGCTTCTCCAGGCACCTTGGTGACCGTCAAAAAATAGAGGATTACGTCATGCGCATCACGGCACGATCGGTTTTCGTAGGTCCATCGCAGTACGCCCATTTTCCGGTCATCCGGCTCGAACTCGATCTCGGGGTTCTTGAGCAGTGGCCGACCGGCCGTCTGGGCCCGCAATTCGTCGATGCTTTGGTGGCAGCGCTTCCGGAACTCAAGCAACACGGCTGTTCCTACAAGGAACCCGGCGGGTTCATCCGGCGCATGCAGGAAGATGAAGGCACCTGGCTGGGGCATGTGCTCGAGCATGTGGCCATCGAGTTGCAGAACATGGCCGGCGAGGATGTCACTTTCGGACGTACCCGATCCATCCCCGGTCGTGCGGGCGTGTATTCGGTCGTCTACGAATATGCACAACGCGAAGAAGGCATCGAGGCCGGCGAACTGGCCTTGAAGTTACTGGGCTCTTTGTTGCCCGAAGAGCTGAGCGCGGTGCGTGGTGTGTCCGAGAGTTGGAATTGGCCGGACGCACGCGATGAATTCATCCGTTTCGCGCAGAAGCGCGCCTTGGGTCCGTCAACGGCGTCCCTCGTGCGTGCCGCGGAAGACCGCAATATTCCGTGGGTCCGTTTGAACGAACAATCCCTGGTGCAGTTGGGTCATGGCAAGTACCAGCAGCGTATTCAAGCCACCATTACCGGGAAAACATCGTATATCGCCGTCGAATTGGCTTCAGATAAAGAAGAAACCAATAAGATCCTTGCCGGACTCGGACTGCCGGTGCCGCGTCAGGTTCTGGTTCAGCACCAGGACCGCGCCATCGAGGCGGCAAAGAAAATCGGTTTTCCGGTGGTCACCAAACCCTACAATGGCAATCACGGACGTGGGATCTCCATTGGTCTGCAAACCGACGAAGAAGTGGCGCTTGGCTTTCAGGCCGCCAAAGAACATTCGCGTTCGGTCATCGTTGAAACCTTTCTGGAGGGTGATGACCATCGTTTGCTGGTGGTCAACGGTGAACTGGTGGCAGCCACCAAACGTACGCCGGGGCAGGTGGTTGGTGATGGCGTGCATACCATCGCCCAGCTGGTGGATCAGGTCAATGCCGATCCACGCCGTGGTGTCGGTCATGAAAAAGTTCTGACTCGCATCGAATTGGACGCGCAGGCCGACATGATGCTGGCACGTCAGGAGCTCACCCCGGAATCGATTCCAGAAGCCGGTCGGGTCGTGCCGCTGCGGTCGACCGCCAATCTGTCGACCGGCGGTACCGCCACCGATGTCACCGACATCATCCACCCCGACAACCGCGACATGGCCGTGCGCGCCATCCGTGCCATCGGACTGGATGTCGGTGGTGTCGATTTCCTGAGCAAGAACATTGCCGAGTCCTACCGCGAAATCGGTGGCGGCATTTGCGAGGTCAACGCCGCACCGGGCTTCCGCATGCATGTGGCGCCCAGCGAAGGCACGCCACGCGATGCCGCCGGACCGGTCATTGATATGTTGTTTCCGGCCGGTACGCCGTCACGGGTGCCCATTGCCGCCATTACCGGCACCAACGGCAAGACCACCACCAGCCGCATGCTCGCGCATATCTGCAAGATGGCCGGCTACACGCCGGGCATGACCAGTACCGATGGCGTCTATATCGATGGCCAACGCACCATTGAAGGTGACATGACCGGTCCGGTCTCGGCGCGCATGGTGCTGTCGGATCCGAAAATCGACCTGGCCGTGCTGGAAACCGCACGCGGCGGACTGCTGCGTTCCGGCATGGGTGTGCGCTACTGCAATGTCGGTGCCGTGCTCAATGTGCAGGCCGATCATCTGGGTTTAAAGGGCATCGATACCCTCGAGCAGTTGGCCGAGGTCAAACGCATCGTGGTGGAAGTCGCCCAGGATTGTGCGGTGCTCAATGCCGACGATGCGAATGTACTGAAGATGTCGGGCTACACCGATGCCAAGGTCATCTGCTACGTCACCATGAATCCCGATCACAGCCTGGTGCGCGAACATATCCGTGCCGGCGGCCGTGCCTGCGCGCTGGAAGCCGGCGTCAACGGCCAAATGATCACCTTGTATGACAAAGGCAGCCACATTCCGCTGATGTGGACGCACCTGGTGCCGGCCACGCTGGAAGGCAAGGCCATGCACAACGTGCAGAACGCGATGTTCGCCGCGGCCATGGCCTTTTCGCTGGGCGTCAGTCTGGATGCCATCCGTCAGGGTCTGCGCACCTTCGATACCAGCTTTTTCCAGGCGCCCGGCCGCATGAATGTGTTCTCCGAACATCCGTTCAAGGTCATCCTCGATTACGGGCACAATGCGCATGCCGTCGGCGTCATGACTGATCTGGTGCGGCGCATGGATGTGCAGAACCGGCGTCTGGTGGTGCTGGCCGCCCCGGGTGACCGCCGCGACGAAGACATTCTTGAAATCGCTGACACCGTCAGCGGCAAGTTCGATGCCTATGTGCTCAAACGCGATGATGGTTTGCGCGGCCGCGACGGTGATGAAGTTCCCAATATGCTGGCTTCGCGTCTGCGCGCCAACGGAATTGCGGAATCGAGTATCCATGTCATCCCTGATGAGCAGCAGGCCATCGACAGCGCCCTGCGCATGGCCGCCACTGGCGATCTGTTGCTGATTTTCGGTGACGCACTGGCGCGTTGCTGGAAACAGATCACCAAATTCAATCCCGATGGTGAAATGAGCCGGCAGGCGGCTGCAAAGAAGCAGGTGCTCGACAGCAATGCCGCTATGGAAGCTTGGCTCAACCGCAACGTCGACGCGGTGCTGCCCGAGTTTGAAGGCGTAGCCCGCGATGAGCGCGGCATTGTGATTCTGCCCGAGCAGGACGACTGAGCTCGATCTGATGGCTTTCACTGACTCACGCCGGCTGACCGGGCCGAATGTGTATTTCGCCGTGCCTGCCGTGGTCCTGGAGGCGCGTGCTGAGGCAGTGTCCGAAATCGATCGCCAGCAATGGCAGGCTATCGTGACGGGTATCGCCGCAGAACTGGATTGGGCTTTGCCGCAGTTTGCCTTCAAGTTCCATCCCAAAGGCGCGACGCTCGCTTTCACGGCGCCACTCGATCAGCTTTACACGGCCACCGAAGTCAATGAATGGGCATGGTCCACAGTGTGTTCTGATGCCGATATGCACGCTCCGGGATTTCCGCTGATCGGCGATACCGATGCCGCCACCTGTATTTTCCGTAAAACCGCCGCTGCCGAACGTGAGCCGGCAATGATGCGTTTCTGCGCTGCAGCGCATGACGCCGGTTGGCCGGTGCTTTTGGACGATGACAATATCAGCATCGGTTTCGGTGCACAGACACAGATCTGGCCGCGTCCCGGATTTCACCCGCCGGAAGGCGTGTTGAGCGATTGCATACAGCCCCTTCCGGTGGCGATGGTCACCGGTTCCAATGGCAAGACCACAA
>JBEAYK010000278.1:0-2866 GCA_041159305.1 Pseudomonadota bacterium | reverse complement strand
TTCTGCGAGCAGAAATAAACACCGACGCCTTTCGAGCGCACCAGACGCACCACCTGTTCGACCCGTTGCAGCAGCGCCGGCTGGATGTCGCCGAACAGCAGATGCGCTTCATCGAAGAAGAACACCAGCTTCGGCTGTTCCAGATCGCCGACTTCCGGCAGGGTTTCGAACAGTTCACTGAGCAACCACAGCAGGAAACTGGAATACAGCCGTGGCTGCAGAATCAGCTGGTCGGCAGTCAGCAGGTTGATCATGCCGCGGCCGGAAGCATGGCGTTGCATGATGTCCGATAATTGCAATGCCGGCTCGCCGAAGAAGTGCTCACCGCCCTGCTGTTCCAAACGCAGCAAGGCGCGCTGAATGGCCGCCACCGAGGCCGGTGAAACCAGTCCGTATTTGGCGGACACCTCGGTTTTACTTTCGGAAACATGATTGAGCACTGCACGCAGGTCTTCCAGATCGAGCAGTAACAGACCTTCGTCATCGGCCAGCTTGAAAGCGATATCGAGCACGCCGGACTGGGTCTCATTCAACTCCAGCACACGCGCGAACAGGTCTGGACCGAACTCAGAAACCGTGGTCCGCACCGGATGACCTTTCTTGCCGAACATATCCCAGAACGCCACTGGGCTGGCCTCATTGGCATAATCGGCAATGCCGATGTCGGCGACTCGCGACTGGATTTTTTCATTCATCGTTCCGGCAATGGCGAGCCCGGCGATGTCGCCTTTGACATCGGCCATGAACAGACATCGGCCATGAACACCGGCACGCCCATGCGTGAAAAGCCTTCGGCAAGTACCATCAGCGAGACCGATTTTCCGGTACCGGTGGCGCCGGCCACCAGACCGTGGCGGTTGCCGTATTTGGCAAGCAGTGAAACCTGCTGTTCGCCCTTGCCGATCAGGATGTCGCTCATGGATTGTTCTCCAGAACCAGGGTGTCCCCGGATTGTTCGATGTTGAGGGTTTTCAGGACATTCATGCCGAGCAGGGCATTGCCCTCGAAATTCTTACTGACGCCGATGTAGACATCATGATGGGTAAATTGTCCGAAATCCAGTTTATCCGCCTTGGCAACGCAGGCATCACGGTCCACACCCATGGCCGTCCGAAACTCGACCGACTGGCATTCGCCAAGGCCTGCGCGCCGCGCCAGATCGGCGGATATGACCGACAGCGAAGCGCCGGTATCAATCATGAATCGTACCGCCACGCCATTGACGGAACCATCGAGATAATAGTGCCCGTCCTCGGCGCGTTTGACCGACTGCTGGCCATAGAACACGATTTTTTCGGGTTTGGCCGGCATGCCTTGCGTCTGCAGCGCCTGGTTTGCAGGATTGTTTTCCGGCCGGCGGGCAGACGCCGTCTGCATTGCCGTGGCCCTTTCCCGCAATTCGGCTTCACGCTGCGCCTGTTCCTGCATGCCATGCTGACGGCCGGCAACATAGCCGATGCCGGCAAACAGAATGATGAGCAGAAAAGTACGCATCAATCCTTGAAAATCGCCACGCCGCGTTCACCACTGGGTTTGATCCAGCCGCGGTACATGCCTTCGGTATTGAACGGCAAGGAAACATTGCCATCACGGTCGAGCGCGATGGCACCGCCATCGCCGCCCATTTCAGGCACGACTTTCAGCAGCACTTCTTCCGCAGCCTGGGCGAGGGAATCGCCACGGTATTTCATGCGTGCGCAGATGTCGTGCGCCACGGCGGCACGGATGAAGAACTCGCCCCAGCCGGTGCCGGACACGCCGCATTGTTCGTTGGCATAGGTGCCGGCACCGATGATCGGCGAATCACCGATGCGGCTCCAGCGTTTGTTGGTCATGCCGCCGGTGGATGTCGCTGCGGCGATATGGCCGTTACGGTCGAGCGCCACCGCGCCGACGGTGCCGAAGTATTTGCCTTTCAGATCATTCGAGGCGGTCTGCTTTTCTTCAGCCTGCGCTTTCAACAATTGCTTGTAGCGGTGCTCGGTGTCGAAGTACTCGGGTGCTACACGTTCGATCTCTTTGCGGGTGTCGGCGAAATGCTCGGCGCCCTCGCCCGCCAACAGCACATGGGGCGAATGCTGCATGACCGCCTCAGCGAGCAGAATGGGGTTCTTGATGGTGCGCACCCCGGCGACGGCACCGGCCTTGCCGGTGTGTCCTTCCATCAGCGAGGCATCCAGTTCGTGGCCGCCTTCGGCGTTATATACCGCGCCTTTACCGGCGTTGAACAAGGGCGAGTCTTCCAGCACGGTGACGCTGGCTATGACGGCCTCACGGGCGCTGCCGCCGCGCTGCAGCACCGCATTTCCGGCATCAAGAGCCGCATTCAGTGCTTTTTCATACCCGGCTTGGTCTTCGGCCGAAAGTTGTGCCCGGGTGATGACCCCGGCACCGCCATGGATGACCAGGGCGGTTTTCGGCGGTGCGGCGGCGGCAATGGACGACATAAGCAGGATTCCGGCAAATACGGTGGATTTCATGGATTTTACCCCGACTGGCAGACTTCCATCATACCCAATCCGGCCGTGCTCAGCCCTGATGTCTGAGCGCCTCGATCGGATCGAGCTGGGAGGCCTTGCGGGCGGGGTAAATGCCGAAGAATAGACCCGTTGCCATGGAGCAGATGGCTGCCAATGAAATCACCTTCCAGTTCAGTGCCACCGGCAGCGCCCCCATTTTCTCGACCAATAGCGAGAACCCGACGCCGATGAAAATACCAATCAGCCCCCCGCCGACCGAAATCAGCATGGCCTCGGTCAGGAATTGGCGCTGGATTTCCTTCGGACCAGCGCCGACCGCCATGCGCAGCCCAATTTCCCGGATCCGCTCGGTGACCGAGACCAGCATGATATTCATGATGCCGATA
>JBEAYK010000033.1:0-7517 GCA_041159305.1 Pseudomonadota bacterium | reverse complement strand
CCTTTCAGCCACTTCCAGGAATCGCCCATAGCATTCTTGTCAGCCTGAACCTGCTCGAAGGTCTCCTGTTGCATGAAGTGCCAGTATTCGCCGTCGGCGTAAAGGAACTGCATGTCGGTATCCATGACGTCGGCGGCCTCGAGGTTGTCGGTGGCTTTCATGGTCATTTCAACGACGCGGCCGGATTTGATGCTGCGGTATTTGACGCGGGTGAAGGCCTGGCCTTTGCCCGGTTTCACGTATTCGGTTTCGGTAATGACGCACGGGTCGTTGTTGACCAGAATCTTCATGCCGTTCTTCACATCATTCATGCCGTAAGTGGCCATTGCCTGCTCCTGAAATTCACCGACGGCCCAGCCGCGGGTTACAATACCGTATTGAAAACACGGCCTTTCCGGCCGTTCCAGCTTGCTATGATACCCGTCAAACCCCTCCCCGCTCAAATCCCGAACTGGCAACAGCTGTGGCGCGACAGCCTGCGCGATCCGCTGGAACTGCTGGAAATGCTCGGTTTGACGGGCTTTTCGGACCGGATTTCGGCCGATGCCGGGAATGCTTTCGCCTTCCGGGTTCCACGCGGATTCGCTGCCAAAATGCGCCATGGCGACATCCATGACCCGCTCTTGCGGCAGGTTCTGCCCCTCACCGAGGAAGAACGCCTGATGCCTGGCTTCAGCAGCGATGCCGTCGGTGACATGGCGGCCCGCGGCGCGACCGGTGTATTGCACAAATACCGGGGCCGGGCCTTGCTGGTGGCGACCGGTTCCTGTGCCATCAATTGCCGTTACTGCTTCCGGAGACACTTCCCCTACGCCGAAGAAACGGCGGCGTCCGGCCAATGGCGCGAAGCCATCGACTACCTGCGCAATGACGCCAGTATCCATGAGGTGATTCTTTCCGGTGGCGACCCGCTGTCCTTGACGACCGCGAAACTGACGCTGTTGACCGAAGCCCTGAAAACCCTGCCTCAGCTGAAGCGCCTGCGCCTGCATACCCGTTTGCCGGTGGTCTTGCCGGAACGTGTCGATGCCGAGCTTCTGGACTGGCTGTCCGGACTGCCTTGGCCGGTGACCGTGGTCATCCATGCCAACCATGGCAATGAACTCGGACCGGATGTGGGGGCCGCACTGCGGCGCCTGCGTGAGGCCGGAACGACCCTGCTCAACCAATCCGTCTTGCTGGCCGGCGTCAATGACGATGCCGATACCCTGCAGAGGCTATCGGAAGCATTGCACGACCTTGGTGTCCTTCCCTACTATCTGCATCAGCTGGATCGCGTCCAGGGCGCAGCGCATTTTTCCGTCCCGGATGCACGGGCGGTCGCTCTGCACCGGGAGTTGATGGCGGCCTTGCCGGGCTATCTGGTGCCGAAACTGGTCCGGGAAATGGCCGGAGAGGCGAACAAATCCCCGCTTTACTAGCCCCTAACCGTCATTTTTTGCTATTGTTATCAAAAGCAAGGACGGACTTCTTATGTCAAAACCTGAACAAGCGCTACGCCTGTTGCTGGTCGAGGAGCAACTCGAGCAGGCGGAGTTCCTGATCAGTCACATCCGAAACGGCGGCATTGCCGTGCGCCCGGAACGTGCGGACGATAGCGATCAATTCGAACAGCTGCTGGACTCAAGCCGCATCGACCTGGTGATGGCCGACGCAGCGAGCACCGTCCTGCCCCTTCCGTCCGTGACCGATATCATCCAACGCCGCGGCAAGGATATTCCGGTGATTGCCATTCTGGATCATCTGGATGACGCATTGGTTCTGAAAGCCCTGTCCGATGGCGCGACCGATGCGGTCATCCGGGGCGAACCGAAACAGATCCAACATGTCATCCGCCAGCAGTTCCACGCCCTTCTGAACCGCCGCCAGATCCGTCATTTCGAAGCCGATCTGCGCGAATCCGAACGGCGCTGCGACAACCTGATTGAATCCTCGCGCGATCCCATTGCCTACATCCATGATGGCATGCACATCCATGCCAACGAGTCCTATTTGCAGATGTTCGGTTATGCCAATTTCGATGAGCTTGAAGGCATGCCGATTCTCGACCTCATTGATGAAAGCCAGCAAAAGAATTTCAAAGCCATCCTGAAGGATTTCGCCAAAACCAAGCAGTGTCCGCCCTCAATTCGTGTGATTCTGCATCCCGAAAAAAAACCGCCGTCCGAGGTCGAGCTCGAGCTCTCGCCGGCCAGCTACGATGGCGAATCCTGTCTGCAGTTGGTCGCCCGTCCACAAATGACCGACAGCAAGCTCAGCGAACAGCTGAAGGAGCTCAAGGACCGCGATCCGAACACCATGCTGTTCAACCGCAAGTACTTCATGGGTCAGCTTGAGGCCATGGTCGCCAAGGTATCCGCATCCGGCACCGGCAATCAGGCCATTCTTCTGGTGGAGGCCAATCAGTTCGAGATGCGCACCCGGAATCTGGACATGACCGTGGCCGACCAGGTGCTGGTGGAATTCTCCGCCCGTCTGTCGACGTTGACCATGAACAGCGGCATCTGTTGCCTGTACCGTGACCAGACCCTGGCCGTCATCTGTTCCGACAGCCGCTACGACCAGACTTTGGCGCTGTGCGAGAAAATCCATGCCGCTTTCGACAATCTTCTGGTGGAAGTGGGTGAAAATGCCATCACCTTCAGCGTGAGCGTGGCCGGCGTCCAGATTACCGAACAGAATGCCAGTGTTCCGGAAATCCTGAATCGCGCCAACCATCTATTGCAATCCATGGACGGCTTGGGCGGCAACCGCTTCGAGGTCTTCGACCCCGGTGCCGGCGAACGGGCCGATGTCGAGCTCGACAAAGCCTGGAAAAACCGCCTTGAAAAAGCACTGGCGGACGGCGAATTCCTCCTGAAGTACCAGCCGATCATCAACCTCAGCCAGGACGAGTTGATTGACAGCTATGAATTGCTGATCCGCCTGCAATCGGCCGATGGCGAAGCCATCCTGCCCGACCACTTCCTGCCCATCGCGCAGCGTCACGGTCTGAGTGATGACATCGACCGCTGGGTGGTCAGCCAGGCCATCAGCCTTCTGGCCGAAAAGCAATCGCGTAACATCGACACCCAGATTTTCGTCAAGATTTCACCGGAATCGCTGCAGGACAATACCCTCATCGATCTGGTTGCGAAGTCCCTGATGGCCAATGCCGTTGAAGGATGGCGACTGATCTTGGAACTGCCCGAATCGCAGATGATTACCCGTCTCAAGCAGGCGCAGAGCTTTAAATCGGCGATGAGCGCACTCGGCGTCCGCATCTGCCTGACCCAGTTCGGCACCAGCGTGGATTCGGTCAAAATGTTGAGTCATTTCGATGCCGACCTGATCAAGATCGACCGCAGCTTCATCGAGGACCTCGATAAAAATCCCGAGCATCAGGCCAAAATCCGGGAATTCGTGCAGAATGCGCACAATCTCGACAAAGCCACTGTGGCCGAATTCGTTTCCGACGCCAATACCGTCAGTCTGCTGTTCAGCGCCGGCGTGGACTGGATCCAGGGCAACTTTCTGTCTCCGCCACTATCCCAGATGAATTTCGATTTCAGTACCTGAAAAAAAACCGCCTTACGGCGGTTTTTTTCTGCAAACTGCATGCCTCTCAGCGCGTTACGGCAGAGCCGCTGTTGCGCAGGGCGTCGATACGGACTTCCAGCGGCGGATGGGTCATCATCAGGGCACCGATGCCCGACTTCAATCCACCGGAAATGCCGAAAGCGGCAATCTGGGTCGGCAGACTGCTCTGGCCGTGATTCTGGGCCAGGCGTTGCAGGGCGGCAATCATCTTTTCCTTACCGGCCAGACTGGCGCCACCGGCATCGGCGCGGAATTCACGCTGACGGCTGAACCAGGCGGTGATGAAAGAAGCGAACAGACCGAACACCATATCGAGCACGAACACCACCATGTAATAGCCGAAACCGGCTCCGTCACGGTTGCCGAATACGACCGAATCGACCACACGGCCGACGACGCGCGACAGCACGATGACGAAGGTGTTCATCACGCCCTGCAACAGGGCCATGGTGACCATGTCGCCGTTGGCGACGTGGCTGACTTCGTGCCCGAGCACGGCTTCGGCTTCGTCACGGCTCATCGAGCGCAGCAGACCGGTGGACACCGCCACCAGCGAATTGTTGCGGCTTGGACCGGTGGCGAAGGCGTTGATTTCCGGGGCATCGTCGATGCCCACTTCCGGCATCTTGATGCCGGCTTTTTCGGATTGGCGACGCACGGTGGATACCAGCCACTGCTCGAGCTCGTTCTGCGGATTCTCGATCAAGTGCATGCCGGTCATGCGTTTGGCCATCCACTTGGAAATCATCAGCGAGAAAAGCGAGCCGCCGAAACCGAAGATGACGGCAAACACCAGCAGCGTGCCGTTGTTGCCCAGATTGATGCCAAAGCTCTGCAGCACGCTCAGGACGATACTGAGCAGGGCCAGTACGGCCATATTGGTAGCGAGGAACAAGGCAATGCGTTTGAACATGGAAAACCCCTTTCAGCTTGGACAGTGTTGCGTGATAATGAATTGTAGCCAGTTTTCCGGATTTCAAGTGAATTTTCCGTGACCCCTCCCCCTCTCATCCGCGGCCGTTTCGCACCATCCCCGACCGGGCCGCTGCATTTGGGTTCGTTGACGGCGGCATTGGCCAGTTACCTAATGGCGAAAAGCCAGCGCGGGCAATGGCTTATCCGTATTGAGGACATCGATCCACCGCGAGAAATCGCCGGCATGGCGGAAAAACAATTGCAGACCCTGGCCCGTTTCGGATTGCATTCGGATGAACCGGTGCTGTATCAATCCACGCGCAGCAGTGACTACGTGGCCGCACTTGCAAAACTGCTTATGGAGAACAAGGCCTTTTACTGCAGCTGTTCACGCACCCAGCTTGCCGGACAAGACGGTATCCACCGTCAATGCGTTACTACAGCAGACCCGGAGCGTGCTGCCATCCGTCTCCGCGTCGATGATCGCACCATAGAATTTACCGACGGCGTCTATGGCCGGCAGCAGCAGAACATTGCCGATACCATCGGTGATTTCGTGCTGAAACGTGCCGATGGCTATTTCGCCTACCAGCTGGCGGTCGTCGTGGATGATGCCGACCAGGGCATCACCCAGGTGGTGCGCGGAGCCGATCTACTGACCTCCACACCCCGGCAGATTTTCCTGCAGCAGCAGCTTGGCGTGCCGACACCTTCCTATTACCACATCGGTCTGGTGCGGGATTCGGACGGCCGGAAGTTGAGCAAATCCCAGTGGGCCGCGGATCTCGATGACGAGGATCGCTTCAGGGCCTTCAGCACGGCCTACCGGCACTTGGGCCAGGATGACCGGGTACTGCAACGTAATTTTGGGGCTGCGGCGAACCTTGAACGGGCGTTGCAGCATTTTGATGCCGCACTGCTGCCGGCGCTTACAACTCCCGAACCAACCGGAAACCCAGACGCGGATTAGTGCGATCGCCAGCCATGCGCATGCGGAAGGAGCCCCGCGACTGATCGATGGAGCTCAACCAGGCGCTGCCCCGGATGACACGATCACTGCAACCGGCATTGACCCATGCCTCACCATTGGCCGGGGCGCGACGGTAATTTTCATGCCAGCAATCGGCGACCCACTCGGAAACATTACCAAGCATGTCGAAGGTGCCCCAGCCCTCGCTGGAATAGCGGCGGACCGGCGCAAGTGCCCAGTAGCCGTCGCTGTAACCCTGGATGGCGTTGCGCCAGTTTCGGCCGTTCGGAAAAAGATCCCCGCTTCCGGTCAGGTTGCCTTTCCCGAGCTGTTTGGGTTTATCTCCCCAGGGAAACAGGGTTTCGGTCCCGGCCCGAAGAACGTATTCCCACTCCGCTTCACTGGGTAATCGGTAATGGTGGCCGGAGCGCCGGCTTAACCAAGCCGCGTAAGCCTCGGCATCGGCAAACGCGACATGCACCACCGGATAATCCCCGCGTGCCGGCTTTCCGATGTGGTCGAGACGCCAATTGACTCCCGGAGCGCGAATGAGCCGACCGCTGGCAAGATCAAAAATTTCACTGCTGCCGGCCTTGTCGGCCTGGGTTTTGTAGCCGCTGCTTCCGATGAATTCGGCAAAGTCATCCACCGTGATTTCTGTACGGGTCAGGGCAAAGGTGCGTTGGAATACCACGGGATGCGCGGGTTTTTCGGTAGCAGGTGCTTTCCGGTCTTTTCCGGTCGCACCCAACATGAAACGTCCGGACGGAATGACAATCAACTCCGGGCCGTACTGACCCTTGGCAAGACGATCCGCAAAAATCTGACCCGGCTGCTTGCCCTCGGCACCGTATTTTGCGGTAATCGGGGCCGTCGCAACGGAATTCTTTTCGCCACAGGCCGTCAATGCCAAAACGATTCCGAGCGGAATCAGGCACTTCATCGATGCGGGCAGGCGTGGACTCATGAAATGTCTGTGCAATCAGGGCAATGGCAAGTTAAGCTACCTTATCCCAAGAAGCAAGAAACCGCTATGATCTGGCTGGACAATCCGTCCGATTTAACCCGCTTTTTACAAACCCATGCCAATGCCCGCCTGATCGGCATGGACACCGAGTTCATCCGGGAACGCACCTATTATCCGCAACTGGCCCTGGTCCAAATCGTCATCGGCGACGATATCGCCTTGATTGATGCCAGCAAACCCAAGGTGGCCGCACTACTCAAACCTTTGCTGGAAAATCCGGACGTCCTGAAGATTATGCACTCCTGCAGCGAAGACCTGCAGGCATTCAAAGCGGGCTGTAACGCGGTACCGACGCCGGTATTCGACACCCAGACTGCTGCCGCCCTATGCGGACTGGGCGCCAGTCTGAGTTATCTGAAACTGGTCGAACAGCTTTGCGGCGTGACGCTGGAAAAAGGGGAGACCCGCTCCGACTGGCTGCAACGGCCATTGACGGAGTCCCAGCAACATTATGCCGCCGATGACGTCCGTTATATCCTGCCCATGCACGCCCAGCTGGCCGAACGCCTGCAGCTGTTGCAACGCCGGGAGTGGCTGGATGCCGATTGTGCACGGGCAGTCGCATCGGCAGCCGATGAGCAGCCGGAAGCCAATCCGCATCTGGCGATCCGCAGCAACCAGCCGCTGGATGCCGAGGCGCAATTGCGCCTGCGCCGTATCCTGCAATGGCGGGATGCCCGTGCCATCGAGCGCAACAAACCGAAACGCTGGATCATCGATAATGACGCCGCCTTTGCGTTGGCACGCACTGAATTGGCTTCAGTCGATGACATCGATGCGATCTTCGCGCGTTACCCCAAAGCGCCGAAAAGCGCCCGCCAGCACCTGTTTGCCTTGCTGCAGAAACCCTTCGATGACGAGGAGCGTGGCGCACCGCTGGCACGCGAACCCGATGCCGCCACCAAGGCGCGCTTGAAAGCCCTGCAACAGGCTGTTTTGGCAAAGGCACAGGAACTGGCCGTTCCTGAAGGTCTGCTGTGCTCACGCAAGCATCTGGAATTCCTACTGGAAACCGGAGAATGGCCG
>JBEAYK010000277.1:2162-4228 GCA_041159305.1 Pseudomonadota bacterium | reverse complement strand
GTACTACGAATACATCTCCTGCCATGGCAGTCTCCTTGTTGCGCCGCCGGAAGTGGCGGCTTGTAGGAATAGAGACGGTGCTGCGGAAAAAGGTTGCAGTGTTCAACGCAGGCGTTGCGGGGCCAGGGCGGCAACGCTCCGCTCCAGAAGGGGTTTTAACGCGAGCAGGTCGATGTCGGCCAATGTCTTGATGTACAGGCAGGATTTGCCGATTTTATATTTACCCAGATTGGCCATCAGATCCGATTGGTCATCAAAGCCGGACATCAGGTAGAGGGTCAGGTCGGTTTTGCGGGGCGAAAATCCAAGGAGGAACCATTCGCCGCTTCGGCCGCTTTCATACTGGTAGCGGTAGCGCCCGAAACCGACCATGGAAGCGCCCCACATGACGGGTGCCTCGCCGGTAACCTGCTGCATTAAGGTTGCCAGTTCCCGGCAGTCGGCCTGACGCGCGACATCGGCAATGTCGGAGAGAAACGCCTCGACATCGGCCGAGGTGGACTGGGTTTTATTGGCGGCCATGCATATTGCCTCTGGGACTCTGCGGCCAGTTTACGGGCGCCGAGAGTCCGATGCCAAGGGGGGAATTCAGTCGGGAATGTGGATCCGGCTCTTGATGTGTTTCAGGCCGGCGATGATGGTGAAGGTCATGATCACCAGCAGCGACCAGGAGCTCCATTTGCCAACATGCACCACCGACCAGGCCCCCAGTTGGTTCGGGTACTTCCAGATGCCGTAAAACGTGCTGATGTTCTCGGCCAGCCAGATGAAAAAACCGATCAGCACGAAGGCCAGCAACAAGGGCATGCGCCGGTCACGATCGTACGGCCGGAACACCACCACCGTTCGGGCATACAGGCCCAGCGCGCAGGCGGCCAGATACCAGCGGTAATCGCCGATGTAGTGGTGGGTGAAGAAATTAGCGTAGATCAGCAGCGCCACCGTCACTGCCATCCAGTAAGGCGGATGGTGCAGGACACGGAGATCGAACAGGCGCCAGGCCTGGATCATGTAGCTGCCGATGGCGGCATACATGAAGCCGGAAAACAGCGGTACGCCCAGTACTTTGGTGTAGGCGAAATCCGGATAACTCCAGCTCTGGATGCTGCCGGAGACCTTGAACGCTTCCAGCGCGAATCCGACCGCGTGGAATAGGCAGATGGCCTTAAGTTCATCCACGGTTTCCAGTTTGGTCCAGACCATCCAGGTCTGTACGGCCAGTGCGAACACCAAGAGCAGATCGTAGCGTGGCAGGCCGAACAGTCCGTCGCGCGGCATCAGGAACATGGCGGCGAAAAACAAGCCGGCGAAAAGACAGGCGCGCGCTTCCTTGACCGTGAAATAGGCCAGTTCCACGACAAACCGGCGCCAGCCGCTCAAAGGCTGCGGCGCCGGCACTGCCAAAAGCCGTGCATCCAAGGCCTGCAGCATGGCTCAGGTTGTCTTGAGCAGACGCGGCAACAGTCGTGCGGTCATCCAGGCGCACAGCGGTATACCCAGCACGCCGGCCGCCGCCATCCACAGCGGATGTGGAATCATCGTCAGATTGGCCAGCGTGGCGGCCAGCACCAGCGCGCCGATGACCGCAGCGCATAGGCCGAAGCGGGTGCGGTTGACCAAACCGGCAACAAAGACGCCATCGATGGTCCCAGCCAGCCAGGCAGCCAGCACCATCAACTTCGCCCCAAGCGGAAGCGCATCGACATAAGCGCGCAGCGCTTCGGTGTCGGAATAGTCCAGCGCCGGCGGCGGGTATAGGCTGTGGCCGATGGTTTCGATCAGCATGATGGTGATCAATGCGGCGGTGATGCCTGCAATCAAGGCCAGGGCCAGGCGGAGTGTAGGATGCATGTCGAAGTCCTCGGATTGGGCGTCAGAATAGCCAGATCAGGCCGGTGCTGCGTGCGAATTTATACAGAAAACGCTGGTAGCGCGTGGTCGCCGCTTTCATGCCTTTCTGCGCCATCAGTTTGTCGCGTGCATCCAGCCATTCCGGTGAGCCCCACAGGTAGGATTTTGCCCTCAGCTTATCGAACTCGGCATTGAGTTCGACCGACAGCGGGTCA
>JBEAYK010000277.1:0-2133 GCA_041159305.1 Pseudomonadota bacterium | reverse complement strand
GTAGTCGAAGTTGTCGGTGCCGACGAAGCCGGAGCCATCGAACACCATGAACTTGGCATGCAGCTTGCCGTAGGTGACCGTGCCGCCGAATTCGACCGCATCGCCGCGCCCGGTTTCATAAATCCGGATGCGCGGATTATCGACCATACGTTTCCATTCGGGACTTTCCACCAGCGCGCGGTCGACCTGGCCGCGGCGCATGCCGGCACGCCAGCGCTCAGCCATTTCCGGTGAGAGCAGCAGACGCGGCGCGGTATCCATGTCAATCACCGACTGCGCCATGAAGTTGTCGCTGGTCAATGCCGAGTTGGTGACCATTTCAAAAGTGCTTTGCGGATTCTCCTCGAGCATCTTCATCACGGCTTCGGCGCCGTCAAAGCCTTCCTTGCCATTGTGCCCTTTGTACTTGGCAAAGAAGAAATAGGGCGAAACGATGCGGATGCTGTCAGGCCGTTCGCGGATCAACTCTTCCCGGAAGATGTCGCGGATGGAGTTTTTATTGGTGCCCATGTGCTCGAGATTTTTGGTCACCACATTCTTATTGTTCAGATTGCCGAGCTCATGACCGATACGCACTTTGGCCGGCACGAAGTCCTGTGTGGCAAAGTGGTCCATCCGTGCGTAAGCCTCACGGATGGCCGGAACGTTTTTCAAGTAGGCCAGATCGGACTGCGCCTTGTCGCGTTCGCGGCGGTTGCGGGCGGATGCGCCGGTGCCGGAGGCGCGCAGGAGTTTATTGCCGTGATTCAGGAACAGCAGCGTGTAATACACGGTCGCCGCTTCGCCGATGCTGGTGCCGCTCTCGGCAGCCGAAGTACGCACCATCATCTCCATGTCCTGGTAGGCGCTTGGGTCGTGCTCGCCGTCATCGGTAATGCCGTAGTAATCCACCGAGATGTTCCGCCCACCGGTCATTACCGCCGAATGCTGGGGCACCAGCCCATCGACCACGATCAACTTGTCATGCGAACGACGGTTCCATTTCACGAACACCTTGGAAATGGCATTGACGATGACCACCTGCGCCCGCGCTTTGCGGTCGGTCGGATTACCGTTTGCATCACGCAGCATGCCGCCGTCTTCGGAACAGGTCTGCAAGGCTTTCAGTTCGCTGTGGCTGGGATGGATCGAGCCGCCGGAGTCGATGGTCAGGCGCACATCCACGCCGCGTTTGACCGCATTGCACAGCGCGCCGAGCATGGCGTAGCCGACGCGGTCGCGCTTGAAGATGTAATAGGCCATGTCGACCGTGTAGCGGGCGTTTTCGATCAACCATAGCTTGGTGGCCAGCGACTGCACCGAATCCTCGTACTCCGGGCCGATGGCTTTGGCGCGGACTTCGTTGATCGGCGATTGCAGGGTCTTGCCGACTTCAATCGGGTCAAAGGGAATGGTTTCCGGCGGGTGCCAGGTGCGGTAATCGTAGTGGCGAACGGTCAAGTCAGTGCTGAGCGTTTGCGCTGCCGGCATTGGCGTTTTGCTTGGCGTCCCGGCGCAGGCGCTAAGGCCAAGGGCAAGTATTGCCAGCAGGGTCGGTCGGAAACTGCGGGTATTCAAGAGCATGACGCGCGCCTGCGGGACGGGGCGCCGCCGACGGCCGCGCATGCGGCTATTGTTGGCAAGCTTGGCGCGAATTGTAAAGCCGGCTGCAACCGACGGGCGGTGTTTGGTATCTAATAGGTCATGGAAGAAGGCAATACCTCCTGGCGGCGGGATCATGCGCTCGCCCAGCGTGCGCTGGGCGGCGATGCCGGCGCGTTCACGGAAATCGTCAAATGCCATCAGAAACTGGTCTGGCATATGGCCTGGCGCATGCTGCAGCACCGGCAGGAAGCCGAGGACTGCAGTCAGGAAGTATTTCTGCGGGTACACCGCAGCCTCGGCCAGTTCCGCGGCGAAAGCGCCCTGGGCACCTGGATTGGCCGCGTGGCGTTTTCCGTGGCATTGCGCATGGCGCAGAAGCGCAAACTGCGGCTGGACATTCCGAACGACTTCGAGCCGGAGGCCGCCTTCGAGCGTATCGGTTCCGGCGAAGATGTGCAGGAGGCGCATGATGAAAGTGAACAAATCGCCGCACTGCATGCGGCCATTGACCAGCTGCCGCCCCTGCCACGCACCGTGCTCGGCCTGCAT
>JBEAYK010000032.1:0-7584 GCA_041159305.1 Pseudomonadota bacterium | reverse complement strand
GATCTTGTCATCCAGTTCCGGCGCAATACCGTGCACATAGGCATTGCCGGCCAACACCGCGAAATCGCAGTGCACTTCGCCTCTGGCGGTTTTGAATACCGGCCGATCGCCGCGCACCAGTTGCGTCACTTTTGACTGTTCGAATATGCGCACGCCAAGAGCCAGGGCGGCCCGGGCCAGACCTTGGGTGTATTTGAGCGGATGCAGATGGCCGCTGTTGGGGTCGACCAAAGCGCCGAGATAGCGTTGGTTGGGCATGACCGCCTGCAGTTGCTCGCGGTCCCACCACTGCAGCGGGTAATCGAAGTTTTCAGCCAGATCCTGTTGCCAGCTTTTCAACTCGGTGATGTGCCGCGGCTTGATTGGCACATGCGCGTGGATGTCGCGCCAGTCGCAATCGATGCCGTATTGCATGCAGCGCTGTTTGATCAGATCAAGGCCTTCCAGCGACCAATCGAACAGACGCTTGGAGTCAGCCAGACCGACCGCTTGGGTGATTTTGCTTTGATCGCAGCCAAAACCGAAAATGGCCTGACCGCCGCTGCGCCCGGAAGCGCCCCAACCGACGCGTTGGGCTTCCAGAACCACGACCGATAAACCGGCTTCGGCCAATTCGATGGCGGTGGACAGGCCGGTGATGCCGGCACCGAGGATGCAGACATCGGCCTTCAGCACGCCTTCAAGCGCCGGCTGCGCCGGAAAATCCGGTGCCGAGGCGGCGTACCAGGAGCGGACGTGGCTGCCGGACATACGCGAAACCCGGCTCAGACCGAGCGCAGGTACCAGTCGTATTCGAGCGTGGTGACTTCGGTATAGAAGCTGCGCATTTCCTTGAGCTTCTGCTGGCCGAACACGTGCTGGAATTCCGTGCCGAACATGTCCTTGATGAAGCTGCTGGCCATGAAGTCGTTGATGGTGTCGCGCCAGAACAGCTGACGTTGTTCGGTCTGCTCGTAGGCATTGCCCTTGATGGCCGGACCCGGATCGCCCTTGGCATCCAGGCCATGCAGAATGCCGGCCAGCACCGCGGCGGTGACCAGATACGGATTGGCATCGGCGCCGGCAATGCGGTGTTCGATGCGCACGTTCTTTTCATCGGAATGCGGAATTCGCATGGCCACGGTGCGGTTGTTGAAGCCCCAGCAGTCGTTGAGCGGCACGAAGGCGTTCAGCACAAAACGGCGGTAGCTGTTGGCGTGCGGGGCGAACATCAGCATGCAGTCCTTGGACACCGACTGCAATCCGGCAATGGCGTGCTTGAGTTCGGCCGCCGGGTTGTCCTGTGTGCTGGCGAAAATATTTTTGCCGTTCTTGTCCAGCAAGGACACATGGATGTGCGTGCCGGAACCGGCCTGATCGACGAACGGCTTGGCCATGAAGCTGGCCAGCAGATTCTGTTGCTCGGCAATGGATTTGATGGCGCGCTTGAGCAGGGTGGCGTCGTCGCAGGCGGCCACGGCGTCATCGCGGTGCTTCAGGTTGATTTCGAACTGGCCCGGCGCGTATTCGGCCACAGCGGTGTCGGCCGGAATGTTCTGGGCGGTGCAGGCATCGGCCACGGCATCGGTGAAGCCCTGGTAATCGTTCAGATCGCCCATGTAATAGACCTGGGTGGTCTTGTTGCGTTCACCGGTGGAGGGGTTGATCGAGGTCTGCGGGCGGCCGTCCGGAGTCAGTTGCTTGTCGAGCAGATAAAATTCGAGCTCGACCGCCACCACCGGGGTCAGGCCGCGGTCGGTGAATTTCTGCACCACACTCTTCAGCACTTCGCGCGGATTGGCCGAGAACATGCCGCCGTGGAAGCCTTCCATGCTCAGCAGGCACTGCAGCATCGGGCGCTGTTGCCACGGAATCGGGCGCAGGGTGCCCGGAATCGGGCGGCAGATGCGGTCTTCATCGCCGATGTCATAGCCCAGGCCGGTTTCTTCCACGGTATTGCCAGTCACGTCGGTGCCGATCAGCGACATCGGCAGGCAGACGCCGTTCTGGAACACTTTTTCCAGCGCGTCACGGGTGATGCGTTTGCCGCGCAGCAGGCCGTTCATGTCGGGCAGGATCAGGTCGATCAGTTCGGCATTGTCGTGGGCAGCCAGAACCTTGGCGTCGGCGGGATGGAGGGTGGAATCGGTCATTGCAGGCATCCGGAATGGTTGCGCTGATACTAGCAGAGATTTTGCAGAGTGTAAAAAATATTCATCATTAACGCGGATTTTGGCGCGTATTTACGGCAATCCGGGAACTCAAACAAACGTTTCATGGTCGTCAATTCGGGCGCAACGGGCGTTATTACGGGTCCGTTGGGCTTTGTCCGGAGATAAAAATTTCTGTTGATAAAATTTTACAGTCGGGTTAGGGTAAACGCTCTATCGAGCCACTTAGCCCGCGTGCATGATTTTCGTTGGAATCCCCGCAGACAGCAGAATGATCGGCCCGCATCCGTTCCAGGCCGTGGGTGAAAAATACATCCGCGCCATTTTGGACGGTTCCGGTGCGCAACCGTTGCTGATTCCTTCCGTCGCGCCGGGATTGGATCTGGATGCGCTGCTGGATCAGTTGGACGGATTGTTTCTGCCCGGCTCGCCGAGCAATATCGAACCGCATCATTACTCCGATGAGCCCAGTTACGAAGGCAACCTGCATGATCCGACCCGCGATCTGACCACCCTCAATCTGATTCCGAAAGCCATCGCCAAGCGTGTGCCGGTATTGGCGGTCTGTCGCGGCTTCCAGGAAGTGAATGTGGCGATGGGCGGCAGCTTGCACCAGAAAGTGCACGAGGTGCCCGGCATGATGAATCACAAGGAAGATCTCAGCCAGCCGCTGGATGTGCAATATGCGCCGGCACATGCCCTGAATCTGGTGCCGGATGGCTGGTTGGCGCGTTGGGCCGGTTCCACTGTAGTGAACGTCAACTCCCTGCATGGCCAAGGCCTGAACAAATTGGGCGACAACCTGATTGCCGAAGCCATGGCCCCCGACGGGCTGGTTGAAGCCATCCGTCTCGATTCCGAAGACACGTTCCTGCTGGCGGTGCAATGGCACCCGGAATGGAAGGTCACGGAAAATCCGTTCTCTCTCGAAATATTCAAAGCCTTCGGTGCGGCCTGCAAAGCCCGCGCCGCTGGCCGTAACCAGGTGAAGTCATGAGTAAGAAAACCAGCAAAACCACGAAAACCGCGAAAGCTACGAAAAAAACGGCGGCCAAGACCGTGAGCAAGTCGGGCAAAAAGTCCGAGCGTCGCGTCCTGCCGGCCAAAGAAGACAAGGTCGTTTCGACCCCAGCCAAGCAAAGTGCCGCCAGCGAGCGCGAAGAGAGCCATCTCAAGCGCTGGTTGCGGGAAAACCGCATTACCGAAGTCGAGTGCCTGGTGCCGGACATGACTGGCAACGCGCGCGGCAAAATCATCCCGGCTGCCAAGTTCTCGCATGATTTCGGCACCCGTCTGCCGGAAGGCATTTTCGCCACCACGGTCACCGGCGAATACATCGACGAATACGACCAGATCGTCAGCCCGTCCGATTCGGACATGTACCTGCGGCCCGACCCCAATACCGTGCGCACCGTGCCCTGGGCGTCCGACCCGACCGTGCAGATCATCCATGACTGCTTCACCAAGGAAGGCAAGCCGCACGATCTGGCCCCGCGCAACGTGCTGCGCCGGGTCATCGAACGCTACGACGCGCTCGGTCTGAAGCCGATCATCGCGCCTGAGCTGGAGTTCTTTCTGGTGCAGAAAAATACCGATCCGGATTTCCCGCTGCAGCCGCCGGCCGGACGCAGCGGACGCCCGGAAACGGCGCGCCAGAGCTACTCGATCGATGCCGTCAACGAATTCGATCCGATTCTCGATCTGATGTACGACTACTGCGAAGCCATGGAGCTCGACGTCGACACCTTGATCCATGAATCCGGCGCGGCCCAGCTGGAGATCAACTTCATCCACGCCGATCCGCTGTCGCGTGCCGATCAGGTGTTCCTGTTCAAGCGCACCATGCGCGAAGCCGCGATGCGCCATAACATCTACGCCACCTTCCTGGCCAAGCCGATGGAAAACGAGCCGGGCAGTTCCATGCACATCCACCAGAGTTTGGTCGATGCCAAGACCGGCAAGAACGTATTCATCGGCAAGGGCGGCGCCCGCCACAGCGAATTGTTCATGAACTACCTGGGCGGCCTGCAGCGCTACATCCCCGAGGCCATGGCGTTCTTTGCGCCGAACGTGAACTCCTACCGCCGCCTGATCTACGGAGAAGTGTCACCGAAGAATGTGCAGTGGGGTTACGACAACCGCACCTGCGGCCTGCGCGTGCCGTACGATTCGCCGGAGAATATGCGCGTGGAAACCCGCTTCGCCGGGTCCGACGTCAACCCGTATCTGGCCATCGCCGCCACGCTGGCTTGCGGCCTGCTCGGCATCGAACAGAAGCTGCAACCGACCGAACCCTCGACCGGCTACACCCACACCTCCGGCTTCGAGCTGCCCAAGTCGATGCAGGATTCGCTCGAGTTCCTAGAACGCTCCGAAGCACTGTCGGCCATCCTCGGCGAGCGCTTCTGCCGTGCCTATGTCTGCATCAAGCGCAAGGAATACGAGACCTTCTTCCGCGTCATCAGTTCCTGGGAACGCGAATTCCTGCTGCTCAACGTCTAACCGGATTGCCCGTCATGCCCCATGCTTATGAACGCCTGCAGCAGCTCGATGCCGCCCACCATATCCATCCGTTCAACGACAATGCCGAGCTGGCCAAGAAAGGCACCCGCATTCTGACCCGCGGCGAGGGCTGCTATGTCTGGGACAAGGAAGGCAATAAACTGCTCGACGCCTTCGCCGGCCTGTGGTGCGTCAACATCGGCTACGGCCGCAAATCGATGGGGCAGGTGGCCGCCCACCAGATGGACGAACTGGCCTACTACAACACCTTCTTCCAATGCACCACCGAGCCGGCCATCCATCTGGCCGCCAAACTGGCGGAAATCTCGCCGGCCGATCTCAACCACGTGTTCTATTCCAACTCCGGCTCGGAGGGCAATGACACCGTGTTGCGAATGGTCCGGCATTTCTGGGCGGTGCAGGACCAGCCGAACAAGAACATCGTGATCGGCCGCTATAACGGCTACCACGGCTCGACAGTGGCCGGTGCCAGTCTCGGCGGCATGAAAGGTATGCATGCCCAGGGCGGCCTGCCGATTCCGGACATCCACCACATCGAACCGCCGTTCTTTTTCGCTGACGGTGGCGACTATTCGGAAGAAGAATACGGATTGGTCGCGGCACGCAGGCTGGAAGAAAAAATTCTCGAGCTCGGACCGGATCGCGTGGCCGCTTTCATCGGCGAACCGATCATGGGAGCCATCGGCGTGTATATCCCCCCCATGAGCTATTGGCCGGAAATCGAGCGTATCTGCCGCAAATACGACATCCTGCTCTGCGCCGACGAAGTGATCTGCGGTTACGGACGTACCGGCGAATGGTTCGGTGCCCAGTATTTCGGCTTCACCCCTGACATCATGACCACCGCTAAAGGCCTGACTTCGGGCTACATTCCGATGGGCGCGGTGCTGTTCAACGAGCGCGTGGCTTCGGTGCTGCGCCAGCAGGGCGGCGAACTGGCCCACGGTTACACCTATTCCGGCCATCCGGTCTGCGCCGCGGTGGCGCTGGAGAACATCCGCATTCTGCAGGACGAGAAGATCGTGGAGACCTGCAAGCACGACACCGGCCCTTACTTGGCCGAGCGCTGGAAGGCGCTGGGTGAACATCCGCTGGTCGGCGAGGTCCGTATTGCCGGCATGGTCGGGGCTCTGGAACTGGTGCCGAACAAGGCCGAACGCAAGTTTTTCGCCGACCGTGGCAAGGTGGGCGGATTATGCCGTAATATTGCTTTGAGCAACGGACTCATCCTCCGGGCCACCTACGATTCCATGCTGCTATCGCCACCCCTGGTCATCAGCCGCAGTGAAATCGACGAGCTGTTCGAGAAGACCTGGAAGTCGTTGAATGAAACCGCAAAGGCTTTGGCCTGAACGGGGAGGGACCCGCCATGCCGGCGGGATGGTGACATTAAACTTCAATAAGAGAGAGTTGAATCATGAAATTGAAACTGTTGGGCATTGCGGTTACCGCACTGATTCTTGCTTCTTGCGGCAAGAAGGACGGCGACGCCGCTCCGGCCGCCGCGGCTGAAGAAGAGAAAGTCCTGAACGTCTACAACTGGTCCGATTACATCGCGCCGGAAACCCTCGCCAACTTCGAAAAGGAAACCGGCATCAAGGTGACCTACGACGTGTTCGACAGCAACGAAGTGCTGGAGACCAAACTGGTGACCGGTAATACCGGTTACGACGTGGTGGTGCCGTCGCTGACCTTCCTGGCCCGGCAGATCCAGGCTGGCGTGTTCATGCCGCTGGACAAGTCCAAGATTCCGAATCTGGCCAACATGGATCCGGCCATCCAGGCCAACATCGCCGTGCTCGATCCGGACAACGCCCACTCGGTCAACTACCTGTGGGGCACCACCGGTATCGGTTACAACGTCGCCAAGATCAAGGAAGTGTTCGGCGATGCCTCACCGACCGACAGCTGGGCAATGGTGTTCGAGCCGGAAAATCTGGCCAAGCTGAAGGAATGCGGCGTGTATTTCCTCGACACTCCGTCCGAAATCATTCCGCCGGTGCTGAACTACCTCGGTGAAGAGCCCAACAGCTTCGATCCGGCAGTCATTGCCAAGGCCGAAGAGCGCCTGAAGCTGCTGCGTCCGTCGATTACCCAGTTCCATTCTTCGGAATACATCAATGCCCTCGCCAACGGTGACGCATGTGTTGCCGTCGGCTGGTCCGGCGACATCTTCCAGGCCCAGGCCCGTGCCGAAGAAGCCAAGAACGGCGTTGAAATCGCTTACGTGATTCCGAAAGAAGGCGCCCCGATGTGGTTTGACATGATGGCCATTCCGAAAGATGCCAAGCATCCGAACAATGCCCATATCTTCATCAACTACATCCTGCGTCCGGAAGTGGCTGCTGAAATTTCGAACTACGTGTCTTACGCCAGTGCCAACAAGGCGGCTTTCGATCAGATTTCGCCGGAGCTTAAAGCCAATACCGGTGTGTATCCGACCGCGGAAGCCAGCAAAGGTCTGTTCAGTCTGGCCGTGCTGCCGGCCGATGTCGACCGTCTGTTCAACCGCATCTGGACCGGCCTCAAGACCGGTCAATAATAAGAAGCAACCAGGGCAAGCCAATCGACTTGCCCTTCTTTTTACGGGAATGGAAACACCATGAATCAAGCCACTCAGACCGCGCCTGCCGGCAACGGCAAGCCTGAAAAGGCCAAGGCCGACAACTACGTCCGCATCGAAGGCATCCGCAAGGAGTTCGATGGCTTCGTTGCCGTCGAAGACGACAGTCTCAGCATCCGCACAGGCGAGATTTTCGCTTTGCTGGGCGCTTCGGGCTGCGGCAAGTCGACCCTGTTGCGCATGTTGGCCGGTTTCGAGAAGCCGACCGCCGGCGAGATCATCCTTGATGGTCAGTCGATGAACAATATTCCGCCCTACGACCAGGCGGTGAACATGATGTTCCAGTCC
>JBEAYK010000031.1:0-7608 GCA_041159305.1 Pseudomonadota bacterium | reverse complement strand
AACAGCGAAGGCCGGCGAACTGCTCAGTACCAGCGCGGTGGCCAAGGCCAGGGGGGTCGCTTTGAAACGCATGCGGAATTCCTTCATCAAAGGGAAAAGCGGTCGACCGGCTGGGCGCCGACGAGGTAGGGAATATCGGTTTCGAACAGGCTTTCGGTATCGAAGCTCTGCGCGGTACGCGTCAGGCATACCGCTTCCTGAGCCGGCGACTGTCCGCGGATGATGAACAGACGGCCGCCGGGGCGGAGCCAGTTCAGGAACACAGGCGGCACTTCCGTGACGGCGCCGGTGACCGCGATGGCGTCGAACTGCTGGCCCGGATCGAAGGCCAGCGCATCGGCCTGCTCGTAACGGACGTTGTTCAGATCGAGTGCGGCCAGACGGTCTTTGGCATCGGCAATGAAATCGGCGTGCAAATCGACGGTGACCAGTGAGCGGCACAGGCTGGCCAGACAGGCGGTGATGTAACCGGTGCCGGTGCCGATTTCCAGCACTTCATCGTTCGGTTGCAACTTCAGACCCTGCAACATACGGCCTTCGAGCACCGGTTTGAACAGGGTCTCGCCGTGACCGATGGGCAGGGCGGTATCGGCGAAGGCCAGATCGCGGTAGGCCGCCGGAACGAAATTTTCGCGCGGAACTGCCGACATGGCGGCCAGCACCTGCAGATCGACGATGTCCCAGGGGCGGACCTGTTGTTCGATCATGGCATGGCGGGCGTGCTCTACATTCATCGTCATTACGTTCATCCTCCGGCAAGAGCGCCTATTGTAAGGCTTTTGCCTGTGTGCAGAAAGTGATTATCCCCGTTCGCGCCGGGTTGAAAACGTGCCGAAAGTCATCTTTCAGGCCGTCTGCGGACGATAGGCGCGCAGGAACAGGGAAACGACTTCCTGCACGTGTTTCTCGCGTTCGGCTTTGGCCGGCGGCGGGCACAGGCCCATCATCACCCGCATGTAGACCAGGCCCTTGAGCAGGCAGAAAAAGTGTTCTGCAGCAAGCCGCGGTTCGGTGATGGTCAGTGCACCGCTGCGGGAGGCCTGCTCCAGGAAGCTGCGCATTTCGGAAAGCATGCGCGCCGGGCCGGCATTGAAGAACAGGCCGGCATGGTCGCCGTCGGCACCGGACTGCTGAATGATCATCCGGTGCAGTGTCAGCGCCTTTTCATCCATGATCAGATCGAGGAAGCCGTTGCCGATGGCGCGCAGCGCCTGTTCCAGGTCAAGACCGGGTGCGGGCTTGAAGCTGCTGGCCGGAAGCTGCTGCTCGCAGCAGTCGATTACCGATTGCGTGTACAGATCTTCTTTGTCGACGAAGTGGCTGTACAGGGTCAGTTTCGAGACGTTTGCCTTTTCGGCGATTTCCATCATGCTGACACCGGAAAAGCCCTTGGCCGGGAATAGCTCGGCCGCTGCCTGCAGGATGGCTTGGCGCTTTTCCGGGTTCTTCGGCCGACCGAGTTTTTGGGGATTTCGCAGATTCATCACATTAGTGTACCAATTAGTACAATATAATGATAGTATACCGGTCAGTACAATAATTCGGATGTTGCCATGCATCACCACCCATTCCGTCGTTTCGGCCTTGTCGCCGCCCTGATATTGGCGCTGAGCGCCTGCTCCAATGGTCCGGAGCCCGATACCCGTCGACTGGTTCTGGTTACACAGGCCCAGGCCAGTGGCACCGCCTCACAGGTCTTTGCCGGGGAAGTCCGCGCCCGCGAGGAAGTCAATCTGTCGTTCCGCGTGGCGGGCAAAATCGCCACCCGTTATGTCGATGCCGGCGCCCGGGTACAGGCCGGCCAGATTCTGGCACGATTGGATGACAGTGACCTTGCGCTGCAAAGCCAGGCCGCCGATGCCTCGGTGCAGGCCCTGCGCGCCGACCGTGATCTGGCGGCAGCGGAGTTGTCGCGCTATAGCGAACTGGTCGGCAAGCAGCTGGTTTCGAAGTCTCTGTATGACAGTAAAAAAGCCCAGGCCCAGGCGGCGCAGTCGCGTTATCAGCAGGCCATCGCACAGTCCAAGGTCAACAGCAATCAGACCGCCTATGCCGTGATCCGCGCACCGGTCAGCGGCGTCATCAGCCAGCGTCTGGCCGAAGCCGGGCAGGTGGTTTCCGCCGGCCAGCCGGTGTTCATGTTCGCCGCCGACGGCGCCCGCGATGTCGCCATCACCGTTGCCGAACAGCATCTGCCGAATCTGCGTGCAGGGCAGCCGGTGAAAGTGGAGTTATGGACACAGGAAGGTACGGTCTATGACGGTAAAATCCGTGAAATCGGCGCTTCGGCCGATGCCCTGACCCGTACCTATGCGGTGCGGGTGGCTTTCGATGATTCCGCAGCGGTGACTCAACTCGGCCAGAGCGCGCGGGTGTATATGCAGGAAAGCGGCAACCCGGGGCTGTCGGTGCCGCTGTCGGCCTTGACCGAAAGCAACGGCGCACCGGCGGTGTGGGTGGTCGGGCGTGACGGGCGTCTGCAGAAACGCGGTGTCAGCGTGCGTCGCTACGGTGCCCGCAGCGCTGAGATCACGGCGGGACTGGCGCAGAACGAGTGGATCGTGCAGGCCGGCGTGCATCTGCTGCGCGACGGTGAAAGCGTACGCGCGGTCGATGCCGACAACCGGCCGGTGCCGATGGGCGGTGCCGCCAAGGCAGCGCAATGAGCATCAATCTTTCCGCCTGGGCGATCAAGAACCGCACCTTGGTGCGATACGCCATGCTGGTGCTGGCGCTGGTCGGCATCTTCAGTTACCAGAAACTCGGTCAGTCCGAAGACCCGCCATTCACCTTCAAGGTCATGGTGGTGCGCACCTTCTGGCCGGGCGCGACGGCGGCTGAAGTCAGCCAACAGGTCACCGACCGCATCGAGAAGAAACTGCTGGAAACCGGGCAGTATGAATTCCTGCGCTCGTATTCCAAGCCCGGCGAGTCGATGGTGATGTTCATGGCCAAAGACGCCATGACCTCCGACCATGTTCCCGAGCTCTGGTATCAGGTGCGCAAGAAAGTCGGTGACATCCGGCATACCCTGCCGCAGGGCGTTCAGGGCCCGTTTTTCAATGACGAATTCGGCGACACCTTCGGCAACATCTACGCGCTGAGCGGCGAAGGCTTCGATTACGCCACGCTCAAGAACTATGCCGAACGCATCGAACTCGAGTTGCACCGCGTTCCGGATGTGGCGAAAGTCGAGCTGGTCGGACTGCAGGATGAAAAGATCTGGATCAACCTGTCCAACACCAAACTGGCCACGCTCGGCCTATCGATGTATCAGGTGCAGCAGGCCATTGATGCCCAGAATGCGGTCAACAGCAGCAGCTTCTTCGAAACCGAAACCGATCGCGTGCAACTGCGTGTGAGCGGCGGATTTAAATCCATCGATGAAATCCGCAATTTCCCGGTGCGCGCCAACGGCCGCAATTTCCGGCTCGGCGAAATCGCCGAGGTGTCGCGCGGTTTCGCCGATCCGGCCGCGCCGAAAATGCGTTTCATGGGCAAGCCGGGCATCGGCATTGCGGTTTCCATGCGCAAGGGCGGCGACATCATCGCGCTCGGCGAGCAGCTCGAAACCGAATTCCAGCGCCTGCAGAAAACCCTGCCGGCCGGCATCAAACTCGAGAAAGTGTCCGACCAACCGGCGGCGGTCAAGCATTCGGTGCGCGAATTCGTCCGCGTCCTGGCCGAGGCGGTGATCATCGTGTTGCTGGTCAGCTTCTTCTCGCTCGGCAAGCGTCCGGGGCTGGTGGTGGCCTTGTCGATTCCGCTGGTGCTGGCGATGACCTTCGCCACCATGTACTACTTCGGCATCGGTTTGCACAAGATCTCACTCGGCGCTCTCATCCTCGCGCTTGGCCTTCTGGTTGATGATGCCATCATCGCGGTCGAGATGATGGCTATAAAAATGGAACAGGGTTTCGACCGGCTCTCGGCGGCCTCATTCGCCTACACCAGCACTGCTTTCCCGATGCTGACCGGCACGCTGATTACGGCCGCCGGCTTCCTGCCGATCGCCACCGCCAATTCCTCGACCGGCGAATACACGCGTTCCATCTTCCAGGTCGTCACCATTGCTTTGTTGCTGAGCTGGATTGTGGCGGTCATCTTCATTCCTTTCCTGGGCTACCGGCTGTTGCCGGATGCGCATACGCCTGGCACCGCCTCGGCACGCAAACCGTCGCGGTTGAAGGAGCGCCTGTCATTGCTGCTTCCCCAGCGCGCACAGGCCTGGCTGGCGGATTCCGGCGCAGCACATCAGGATCCTTATGGCACGCCGTTTTACCGCCAACTCAAGCAGTGGGTCGGCTGGTGTCTGCAGCACCGGCGAACCGTGATTCTCGGCACCATCGCCGCGTTCGTCGCTTCGGTGCTGCTGTTCCGTTTCATTCCGCAGCAGTTCTTCCCGTCTTCGACTCGGCTTGAGCTGATGGTCGACGTGGAGCTGGCCGAAGGCGCTTCACTCAAAGATACCCAGCGCGTTGCCGTGCAGCTCGAACAGGAACTGGCCAAACGCAAGGAACTGGTCAACTTCGTCAGTCATATCGGTGCCGGATCGCCACGCTTCTATCTGCCACTCGACCAGAAATTGCCGCAGACCAACTTCGCGCAATTCGTGATCCTGACCAAGGACATCGAATCGCGTGAACGGACACGGACCTGGCTGATTGATCTGATGCACGAAAAGTTTCCGACCGTGCAGACGCGGGTGTCGCGTCTTGAAAACGGCCCGCCGGTCGGCTATCCCATCCAGTTCCGAGTTTCCGGGGAGCACATCGACGAAGTCAAACGCCTTGCCCATGAAGTGGCGGACAAAGTGCGTGCCAATCCGCATGTCGCCAATGTCAATCTGGATTGGGATGAGCCCAGCAAGATCGTGCGTCTGAACATCGACCAGGACCGCGCCCGTGCGCTCGGCATCACCTCCACGCACTTGGCGGCGTTCCTGCGCGGATCGCTGTCGGGCACCACCGTGAGTACCTACCGCGAAGGCAATGAGCTGATTGAAATCCTGCTGCGCGGTCCGGACAACGAACGTGCCAACCTCGATCTGCTCGACAGCCTATCGGTGCCGGTCGATTCCGGAGCCAGCGTACCCCTGTCGCAGATCGCCACGCTCGAATACACCATGGAAGATGGCATCATCTGGCATCGCAATCGCCTGCCGACCATCACCGTGCGTGCCGATATCTATGACGATACCGCGCCGCCGTCAGTCACCGCGCAGATTCTGCCGGAACTCGACAGCATCCGCGCGACCCTGCCGACCGGCTATCTTCTGGAAACCGGTGGCACCGTGGAGGACTCCGACCGCGGCTCGAAATCGGTAGCTGCCGGCATACCACTGTTCCTGCTTGTGGTGATGACGCTGCTTATGCTGCAGCTGAAAAGCTTCCGGCGCGCGTTCATGGTGCTGTTGACCGCACCGCTGGGCCTGATTGGCGTGACCGCCTTCCTATTGATCTTCCGCGTGCCGTTCGGCTTCGTGGCCATGCTCGGCACCATCGCGTTGTCGGGTATGATCATGCGCAACTCGGTCATCCTTGTCGATCAGATCGATCACGACATTCGCGCCGGCAGTGCGCCCTATGCCGCCATCATCGATGCCACCGTGCGCCGCTTCCGGCCGATCGTGCTGACCGCGTTGGCGGCGGTGTTGGCGATGATTCCGCTGTCGCGCAGCGTGTTCTTCGGACCGATGGCGGTGGCCATCATGGGCGGACTGATTGTGGCGACTCTGTTGACAATATTCTTCCTGCCGGCATTGTATGCCGCCTGGTTCAAAGTCGACCGCGATACGCCGGCGCAGTCGGTGCATTGACGGCGCGGAGACCTGACGATGCAGACCATCGAAATTGAGGTAGGTACGGATGATCGCCTGATCGGCCATCTGTTTCAGGCTGAACCGGCATACCGGAAAGGCCGCAGTGTCATCGTCGGCCCGGCCACGGCGGTGCCGCAGACCTTCTACTACAACTTCTGCCGCTATCTCGCCGGTCACGGATTCGACGTACTCACCTTTGATTTCCGCAGCGTCGGTCAATCGAAACTGCGCCCGATCCAGGAGTATGCCGACATCGGATTCTCATCATGGGCCGAACAGGATTACCCCGCCGTCATCGAATGGATGCAAGCGCGCCATCCGCAGCAGCCGTTGTATATCGTCGGTCACAGCGTTGGCGGCTGGATGCCGGCCTTGACCCGCGCCAGTGATCGCATCGATGGTCTGCTCGGCATCGCGGCTTTGTCGGCATATTGGCCCTTGATGGCACGCCCGCACCGCTATTTCCATTGGTTCGCTTGGCGTGCATTGGTGCCGCTGAGTACGGCCGTGTTCGGTTATTGGCCGGGATGGGCCGGGCTGAATCATGATCTGCCCACCAAGCTTGGCCGCGAATTTGCCGAATGGGCACAGCAGGCCGATTTCGTATTCGATGCCCGCCAGTTTGATCCCCGTGGCAATGCCCGTCAGTTCAAAGGCCACCTGCATCTGTACCAGATCAGCGACGACCCCTGGGGCACCCCGGAAGCGGTGCGCAGCCTGATCGCGCATTATCCGAACGCGCGCAGTGCCGCGATGGAAACCCTGCGTCCTGCGGATTTCGGAGGCAAAGCCATTGGCCATCTGAATTTCTTCCGCAGCGCGCACAAGGACACGCTGTGGCCGCATGCCCTGAAGCAGCTCGAAGCCTTCGGCGGATAAACGCCGCATAACCGGCGCTGTGTGCCGCATCGCCAAGCTGCCCGGCTTTTGCTTTAATAGGCCGACTCTCCGCCGAGGAATACCCCATGACCACTTCGACTCCCAAAAGCGCCTGGATTCTTGCCGGCGGCATTCTGTTCGGGTTGTTCCTGCTGGGCTTGACGCTCGGCCAAAGCCTGATCCGGTTCAAGGAATACGAACGCACGGTGACCGTTAAAGGCCTGTCGGAGCGCAACGTGCCGGCCGATACTGCGCTCTGGCCGGTGACCTTCGCCGCCAGCGGCAACGAGCTTTCCGCGGTGTATACGCAGCTTGAGAAAGACAGCGGCAAGGTCCGCCAGTTCCTTCTCGACAAGGGTTTCAAAGCCGAAGAGATCACGCTGTCGGCGCCGAACGTGAATGACAAGGGCCAGTACGCCGATGACAACCGCGGTGGCTTGCGCTATTACGCGACGCAGACCGCCACGGTGTACACCAAGAACATCGATCTGGTGCGGGCGATGAACACCCAGATCGCCGAGCTCGGTAAGCAGGGTGTCGGTGTCGGCGGCGGTTATCAGTCCACCGATTATCAATTCTCCGGACTGAACGCGCTCAAGCCGCAGATGATCGAAGAAGCCACCCGCAACGCCCGCCAGGTGGCCCAGAAGTTCGCGGAAGACTCCAACAGCAAGCTCGGCAAGATCAAATCGGCCAGCCAGGGCCAGTTCAGCCTGGAGGCGCGTGATGCCAATACCCCGCATATCAAGGCCGTGCGGGTGGTGGCAACGGTCGAGTATTACCTTTCGGATTGAGCCGTTCAGGCGCGGACCCGCCGATTGTGGGACAATAGCCGTCAATTCATCCAGAGTATGCCGTCATGAGAAAAGCCCGCGCCCGTCGTCGCGCTGCCCGCCTGAAAGGCCGGT
>JBEAYK010000276.1:0-2699 GCA_041159305.1 Pseudomonadota bacterium | reverse complement strand
GCCGGATTGCCGACCACCAGCACCTTGACATCACGCGAAGCGACGGCATTCAGGGCCTTACCCTGCACGGTGAAGATCTTGGCGTTTTCCAGCAGCAGGTCCTTGCGCTCCATGCCTGGTCCGCGCGGACGGGCGCCGACCAGCAAGGCGACGTCGACGTCTTTGAATGCGACCATCGGATCATCGGTACCGACCATGCCGGCCAGCAGCGGGAACGCGCAGTCTTCCAGTTCCATCATCACGCCCTTGAGCGCGGCTTGGGCTTTTTCCATCGGCAGTTCGAGCATCTGCAGGATGACCGGCTGGTCCTTGCCCAGCATTTCGCCGGAGGCGATGCGGAACAGAAGGGAATAACCGATTTGGCCGGCAGCGCCGGTCACAGCAACACGGATGGGGGCTTTCATGGGGTTCTCTCCGGGATCAGGTCAATTCAGTGAAAAATTCAACGAAGCGCTTCAGGCCTTCCGGCAACTGTGCGCTCGGGCAGGTATAGGAAATACGTAAGGACTTCGGTTCGCCGAAGGCGGAACCGCACTCGAAATGTCGGGGAAAACGTAGAACGCCCCCTGCGGGCGCGGACAGACCAGACCCGGAATCGAATTCATGGCATCCATGACCATGTCGCGCTTGCGCTGGAATTCGGCGTTCTTCTCGGTCGGCACATCCTGCGGGCCGGTTAGGGCAGCCACGGCGGCGGCGGTGACCACTTCCGGAATATTGGTGATGTGGTTCGAATTCAGGGTGGTGATGGCCTTGGCAACGCTTTCCGGTCCGGCAATGAAGCCGACGCGCCAGCCGGGCATGCCATAAGTCTTGGACAGCGAATCAACGAAGATCACGCGATCGCGCAGCTCGGGGCGGAACTGGATGAAATTGTGGTAACCCAGACCATCGAACACCATGCGGTGATAGATGTCATCGGCGATGATCCAGGTGTCGGGATACTTGACCAGCACCTCGGCAAGAGCTGCGATTTCATCCTTGCTGTAAACCATGCCGGTCGGATTGTTCGGGTTGTTGAACAGGAACACTTTCGGTTTCTGCTGCAGGGCCGCATCCAGCTGCTCCGGCGTGATCTTGTAATTCTGGCTGGCCGGGCATTTCAGATGCAGGGTTTTTGCATTCAGGATATCGGCGATGTCCTGGTAGGTGGTCCAGTACGGCACCGCAAAGGCGATGGTATCGCCTTCATCCAGCAAGGCTTCGGCCAAGTTGTAGAGAATGTGCTTGGCGCCGATGCCGGTCGCGATATTCGCGCGGGTATAGCCCGTGAGTCCGGCGCGCTCGATATGTCCCAGAAAGGCATCCAGCAGAACATCCGCACCCCGGTTGGATCCGTATTGACCGGAATCCTTGGCGAGCGCTTCGGCCGCCGCCGCGTAAATGTGCGGGCCGGGAAGGAAGTTCGGGACGCCGATGGAGAAGCTGATGATGTCGCGTCCTGATGCTTTCAGGGCTTTCGCCTTTTCGGCGACCGCCATGATGGCGGAGGGTTTGGCGCGGCCGATGCGCTGGGCGAGTGCAGGCATGATGCGGTTCCGGAATTTGTTGTGGAAAATCGGTGACATATCATATCATGACGGCAAGCCGCGCATGGTCCGGCTGCCGCCGTCCGGCGCCTTCCGGTCCGGCCACCACGGGGAATAACATGTTGATTCGCCATAGCACGGCAAGGATTGCGGCACTCCTCTTCGGCATGCTTTGCAGCGGCATCAGTGTTGCCGCCGGAACTGCCAGAACCGCGACCGGACAAAACGGAGAACCCATCCGTATCCAAGGCAGTCTGGTCATTATCGAACCCGACATCGAATTGACCGAAGTCAGTGCCGGCGGCCTTCAGGAGCCCCGTCGGGAGTGGACCGCGGCGGCGCGGACGAACTACCCGGTGGTGGTCAAACAGCTGTTGGCGCATGAAAACGGCCCCACAGTCAGCATTTACGATGTTCCCGATGACACCCTGCCCGGATCGCGGCTCGGTCAGGTGTTGCGATTGAATCAGGAAGTGTCGATGAGCTTCGCCCAGTATTCAGCCGCTGGTAGCGTGCTGGCCACCAAAAAAGACCCGCTGACCGGAAAACCCCTGCTTGACTGGCAACTGGGTCAAGGCGTACAGGAAATCCGAACAGCGACCGGTGCCGATTATGCCCTGTTCACCTATGTCCGCGACAGTTATGCCAGCTCCGGACGCACCGCTTTGCGCACGTTTGCATTGATTGCCGGTGCCGCCATGGGCGCCTATGTCGATATCGGCGGCGGTATGCAGGTTGGCGTGGCCAGCGTGGTCGATCTGCGCACCGGGCAGGTGGTTTGGCACAACCTGATGGTCAAGCAGAGCGGTGACCTGCGCGATGCCGAAGGCGCGCGCGCGGCGGTCAAACAGCTGCTCAAGGATCTTCCCTTATGAGGACGGCAGGTCTTGCCCTCTCCGCTTTACTTGCGCTGATAACTGTGGCGCACGCCAATACGCCGGCACTGAAGCCCGGTGAAAAACCAGCTCCCGGCAGTACCGAGGCGGAGCTCTGGTACGGCATGGACCAGGCCGAGAAGCAAATCCGGGACTCGCCGCTTCGCGTCACCGACCCCGCACTCAATGGCTATGTGCAGGACGTGCTCTGCAAGGTGACCGCGGATTACTGCAACGACCTGCGCCTCTACATCATCGATGTGCCGGTATTCAACGCCTCCATGGCGCCGAACGG
>JBEAYK010000275.1:0-2704 GCA_041159305.1 Pseudomonadota bacterium | reverse complement strand
GATGGCGGACGGTCTGTGCGAGGGACTCGCTTCCACCGGCATCGAGGTCATCAACATCGGTCAGGTGCCTACGCCGGCCGTCTATTTTGCCACCAACACCAGTGAATTCGCCAGCGGCATCTCGGTGACAGGCTCGCACAATCCGCCGGATTACAACGGTCTGAAAATCGTCATTGACGGCCATACGCTTTCCGGCGATGCCATCATGGATATTTTTACCCGCATCATCGATAAGAAAATCATCCGAGCCGAGAACCCCGGGCGAATCCGCCAGCAGGACGTCATTCCGGAATACATCAACCGCATCGCCGAGGATGTTCACATCGAGCAGCCGCTGAAAGTGGTGGTCGATTGCGGCAACGGCGTACCCGGCGCGGTCGCTCCCCAGGTCCTGCGCGCCATCGGCGCCGAGGTCGAGGAACTGTACTGCGAAGTCGATGGCAACTTTCCCAATCACCATCCCGATCCAAGCGATCCGGAAAACCTGCTCGATCTGATCGATTTGGTGAAGCACAGCGTGCTCGATCTGATCGATTTGGTGAAGCACAGCGGCGCCGATATCGGTCTGGCATTTGACGGCGACGGAGACCGTCTCGGCGTGGTCACCAGTTCAGGCGAAGTCATTTTCGCCGACCGCCTGCTGATGCTGTTTGCCGAGGATGTGCTCAGCCGCAACCCGGGCGCAGCCATCATCTATGACGTCAAGTGCACCGGTGCGCTGCAGGGCCATATCCTGCGCAACGGCGGCAGTCCGTTGATGTGGAAAACCGGCCACTCCTTGATCAAAGCCAAGATGAAGGAAACCCATGCCGAGCTGGCCGGCGAGATGAGTGGACACTTTTTCTTCAGCGAGCGTTGGTTCGGGTTCGATGACGGCATTTATGCCGCCGCCCGTCTGCTTGAAATTCTTGCGGCCGCGCCGGAGGGTATTCAGGCCAAGTTCGACGAGTTGCCCAAGCTGGTATCGACACCGGAATTGAAGGCAGAAGTCGCCGAGGGCGAACAGCATGCATTCATCGCACGCTTCGTGGAACAGGCACGCTTCGAAGGCGCGCGCATCAGTCTGATCGATGGTGTGCGTGCCGACTGGTCGGATGGCTGGGGGCTGGTGCGGGCGTCCAACACCACGCCAGTATTGGTGTTTCGTTTTGAGGCGAATGATGATGCGGCTCTTGCGCGCATCCAAGAGGCTTTCCGTGAGCAATTACTGGCACTGAAGCCGGATATGAGCCTGCCGTTCTGACTCAGGGCTGTGCCGGCGCGGCTCCGGTATCACCCGGCAATGCCGCGCGCCGGAGATCGGCTTCGGCCTTCATGCCGCGGTATTTCTCCAAGGTCAGCGCGAACTCTGCCTGCAGGGTGCGATAGTTGACGTTGAGCCGGTCCATCTGTTCGGTCTGCTTCGCCACCAGTGCCTGAGTTTCCGCCAGTGTCTTGAGTTTGCCGGCATCCAGAGTCTGGCCATTCATTTCGGCTTCGCCCAGTTCATTCAAAGTGCTGATCAGAACCGCGCGCCGCGATTGGATGCTGGCTTTCAGGGAGATGATGGTCTGTTTGAGTAAATCGGTGCGCTCATCGAAGAAGCGCTGCAGATCCTGTTCGGTTGCATAGTTGACCAGCATGCCCTGCTCGATGCGTTTGGCCTTATCGGCTTCCGCCATCGCGGCGGCTTCGGTCTGTGCCTGCTGGTCGGCTGCCGCCTTCTCGGCGGGCGAGAGCTGGGTCTTCACATCATTCTTGAGCGAGCCGGTCTTGGCATTGTATTCCTTGCGTGCCTTGTCAACGGCATCCGGTGGAAGCTGGTCGCTGATCTGGACCTTGCCGTCCTTGTCGACCCATCGGTAGATCTTCTTTTCCTGCGCGGCCGCGCCGGCAATCAGTGCGGTCCCCAGGAAAGCAGTGATCAGCAGTTTGGCATTTGGCATTTCAGACCCCGTAGTGATTGCGGTAATTCTGCAATGCCTGACGGTATTGTGCAAGTTCGGGCTGATGCTCGACGAAGCCGAGCAGTTCACCGAGGCCGACGATGCTGAACACCGGAAATGCGAACTGTTGCTGGATTTCCTGACTGGCCGAAAGCGCTGTGTCTTTGCCCTTTTCCTGGCGGTCCAGGGCAATGACGATACCCGCCACCTGCGCGCCTTGGGCGTGGATGATATCGATGGATTCCCGGATGGCGGTGCCGGCGGTGATGACATCATCGATGATCAGGACGCGGCCCTTGAGCGGTGCGCCGATCAGGTTGCCACCCTCGCCATGGCTTTTGGCTTCCTTGCGGTTGAACGCCACCGGAACATTGCGGCCGCGCCGTGCCAGCGCAATGGCGGCGCCGGTCGCCAGTGGAAGTCCCTTGTATGCCGGGCCGAATAGCATGTCGAAGTCCGTACCGCAGTCGAGAATGCGCGAGGCATAGGCCTCGCTGACCTGATTCAGGCTGTCGCCGTCGTCGAACAGGCCGGCATTGAAGAAATACGGACTGGTGCGGCCGGATTTCAGGGTGAACTCGCCGAAGCGCAGCACCTGCCTGTGGACGGCCAACTCCAGAAACTGCTGCTGGTACGGGTGCATTTTCCCCACTTCGCGCGCGCATTCGGCTAATCTTGAGAGCAAGTTTATCAGCAGTTGACCGGCATGCGAATCATCAGTTTCAACGCCAATGGCATCCGCTCCGCGGCCAGCAAGGGGTTCTTCGACTGGTTTGCGG
>JBEAYK010000030.1:0-7743 GCA_041159305.1 Pseudomonadota bacterium | reverse complement strand
CTGGAACACCTGGGTAATGAGGGACTCGCAAGTCTCCTTCTCGCATGTGATGGCCTCAGTGGCTTTCAGACTATTGATGTCAAACAGCGCGACTTTGCCGCCATGGGCGATGATGTGCTGGGCGACGGCGAAGCCGAGCCCGGAAACGCCGCCGGTGACCACGGCGCGGACTTCGTTCAAATTCATGTGATTTTGCCAGGTGGTTAAACCGGCATTTTACCATGCGAAAAATATATAGTGGATGCCGGCAAAGAAAAACCCCGCGGCTGGCGCGGGGTTTTGCAACACTAGGTTAAGCAGGTAGCTTAGAAGCTGGCGCGCACACCGATGGTGTAATTAATTGCGTCTTTAGCAAACTCGACGTCGCCGGTGACACCCCAGGTCGGGTTAAACTTGAACTGGCCGCCGATGTTGCCGCTGAAGTCACCTTCGATATCTTGGCTGTCAGTGAAGTTCAACATGCCGTAGGCTTCGAAGCTGTCGCTCAAAGCGCTACGCAAGCCGCCGCTAAGACGCGCGCCGCCGGTGTCGACTTTGTAAGACTCGGAATATAAATCGCCGCCGTCGTTATAATTGAGTTCGAACTTATAGTCGTACTGGACATAACCCAGTTCCGCCACAAAATCAGTTTTGCTGCTGATTGGCGTGTGGAAGCCCAAACCGATGTTCCAACGGTCGACGTTTGCATCTAGTTCAGCGGAAAAATCGGTCTCATTGATAGCGAGAAGGTCGTCTTTTCCTGAGGAGTAACCACCGAATGCATAGAATTTCTCACCCATCTCGAATGAGCCTTTCAGGCCCCAACCAACCAAGGTCGGGTTGATGTTGACGCCATCAAAATCTTGATCGTCAACGTTGGACTGCATATAGTCGGCTTCAACGAAGGTGTAGCTCAGTTCGGACGCTTGAGCCGAGAATGAGGTGGCTGCCAACAAGGTGGCGGCTAAAAGGGTTTTGTTCATGTTGTTATCCTGGAGAATTGGCATATCAATTATTTGATACCGGTGCAGTATAATTAACAATTTATTAACGAAACCTGAATTTCATTACATTCTAGTTTATAAGATGGCGGTAATATACTAAATATAATCAATATCATTTGATTGGTCTTTGAGCATACAGAATCCCGCATACCGTGCTTATTCAGTAGGAATCATTAAAATCGATACTTTTGTTCAAGGTGGGATCTTTTAAACGCGAAAGCATCGGCCAAGAAACGGCGTGAGGCCTTAAATACGAAAGCGATGCGTGAGTGGATTTGTTTGATTCAATACAAAAACGTGATAAAGGGATAGAATACGCATAATTATTAAGCTGTTAGAGTGGCTTTTGGCTCAAGTCCATCAAGGGTATTTAGTTTATGAATAAATTCACATCCCTGTTAGCGGGAGTTCTGCTTTCCGCTGGCCAAGCGGTTGCCGCCGATGCGTCTTTGCCGTGCCGTGCCGTGGATCCGGACAACCCGCGTCCGCGTATCGGATTGGTCCTCGGCGGTGGTGGTGCGCGCGGCATCGCACATCTGAGCGTGATCAAGGAAATCGAACGCCAGGGCATTCCGGTTGATTGCATCGCCGGCACCTCCATGGGCTCACTGGTCGGCGGTCTTTACGCCTCGGGCATGAGTTCGGCCGACATGGAGAAAATGCTGCTGACCATGGATTGGAACACCGTCATGAAGGATACCGTGGTCCGCAAAGATCGCAGCTTCCGGCGCAAACAGGATGATCTGGAGTCTCTGGCTCCAGCCAAGCCGGGCATTGGCAAGGACGGTCTTCGTATCTCTTCGGGCTTGCTTGCGGGTGAGAACATCCAACTCTTTTTGGAGCGTCAGATTGCAGCCTCGGCCGGGGTGACCGATTTCAACCGTCTCCCGATTCCCTATCGTGCGGTGGCGACTGACATCAACACCGGCAAAGCCGTCATTCTGGATTCCGGCAGTCTGGCCAAAGCCATGCGGGCGAGCATGTCGATTCCGGGTGCATTCAATCCGGTCACCATTGATGGCCGCATTCTGGTCGACGGCGGTATGGTCAACCAGGTGCCGGTCGATGTCGTGCGTGCCATGGGCGCCGATATCGTGATTGCCGTCGATGTCGGCACGCCGCTCTCGGCCATTACTTCACAAAGTAGTGCACTGGCCATCGGCGATCAGGTCATGGGACTGTTAACCGTGGGCAATACCCAGGCCCAGCTGGCGACGCTAGGTCCGAAGGACATCCTGATCCAGCCGGATCTGGGCAAGGAAGTCACCACGAGTTCCTTCGAAAAAGCCGCGCTGGCGCTCGAAATCGGCGACAAGGCCGCAGCGGCTGCGGCACCGAAGCTGGCCGCATTGGCCCGGCCGGAATTGCCGGCGCGCCGCCCTGCGCCGAACCGCGATGCGCAGACGCGGATTGCGTTCATCGAATTGGATAACCAAAGTGAATACGATGACCGCATTTTTTCACGCCACCTGAATTCTTTGAAGGGTGAGACCATCGACCGCGACGAAATCGATAAACAAATCCATGCCATATACGGCCAGTACCCGTTGGAGCTGGTGAGCTATGAGGTGGTCGAAAAACAGGGCGAGACCGGTCTGAAGGTGACCGTGACCCCGCCGGTCGTTGGCAAATATTTCGGCGAGTACGGTTTGAACTTCAGCAGCAGTTCGAGCGGCCAGTTCCTGTTCAACATCACCACCGGCGTCACCGTCGCCCCGATGAATCCTTCCGGCGGCGAATTGCGCACCCTTCTGACCTTGGGTGACGAGCCCAGTCTGAGCAGCGAATGGTACCAGCCGCTGGCGCCGGCATCGCCGTTCTTCACCGCTATCCGTGTCGGTTACGAAAACCCGCTGCTGTCTCTGGTGGATGGCAATGAAAATGTGCTGGTGGAATATTCGGCACCGACCGTATTCATGAGTGCCAAGCTCGGGCGCTCCTTTGGCAATTGGGGCGAACTCAGCCTGCAGGCCAACATCGCCAATGGCCAGCTCGAGCGCAACATCGGCTCGCCTCTGTTTCCGGAGTATGGCTACCAGCGCCGCGAGCTTGTGCTCGGCTTTACCATCGATACCGCCGATTCGCTGTACCTCCCGCGCGACGGGAATGTCCTGGAAGCATCCGTAGTCAGCTCCGTGAATGCCTGGGGCAGTGATGACGATTACCGCCAGTTCAATTTCGATTTGATGCATGCACGCGCCATAGGCAAGCATTCCGGATTTGCCGGGCTGCGTTACCACAATACCTTCAGCGGCGATGCCGGCTTCCAGAACTTCTACGGTCTCGGCGGCGTGACCCGCTTTGCCGGATATCAGCCCCAGCAGCAGTTCGCCGAGAACTATGCGCTGGTCTTCGCGGGGTACAACTTCGAATTGGGCAAGCTGCTTGGCCGTTCCCTGGTGCTGGGTGGCTCCCTTGAGCGCGGTAAGATCTGGTATGACAATGCCGTCATTTTCGATGAGTATCAGACCCACGGCAGCGTCTATCTCGGCTTTGATTCCTGGATCGGATTGCTGATGATGGGCTATGGCCGCAGCAACGATGGCGACAGCAACATCTTCATCGAGCTCGGCAGAACGCGCTGATTTTTTACAGACTTTTCGAAAAAAACCGGTTACAGCCGCCGTGGCCGGTATCGCCCATGGGTTTGTCCAGGGAGCGGAATCCGGCTTTGTGATACAGCGCCATGGCGCTGTCCATGCCGGCGAGGGTTTCGAGATAGCACAGCTCGAACCCGAAATCGCGGGCTTTGGCCAGACAGGCCTCCATCAGGGCCTGACCGGCGCCCAGGCCGCGAAGCGCCGGAAGGAAATACATCTTGCGCAGTTCGCAGATGTGTGGATTGGTCGCCCCTTCCAGCGGTGCAATGCCACCGCCGCCCATGACCTGGCCTTCCAGTTCGACCACAAAGTAAGCACTTCGGGGCGCGTTATACGCTCTGCTCATCCAGTCCACTTCCGGATCGTGGATGGCGAAGCCCTCGCCGTCGGCACCGAATTCTGGCATCACGCTGCGGATGATATACGCCACGCGTGAATCATCATGGGGCGTGATCGGACGGATTTTCCAGTTACGGTTTTTCATGGTGCAAGGCCCGGTTGACTTTGCTGGCGCTCGGTTGGCCGAGCAGGTGGCTCAGCCAAGCGCCGGTTTCGACCAGTTTAGCTAAATCCACGCCAGTGGCAAAGCCCATGCCATGCAGCGCGTAGACCAGATCTTCGGTAGCGAGGTTGCCGCTGGCCCCCTTGGCATAGGGGCATCCACCGGTGCCGGAGACCGAGGCGTCGACCGTACGTACTCCGGTTTCCAAACACGCATAGACATTGGCCAGCGCCTGCCCGTAGGTGTCGTGGAAATGCACGGCGATGGCCTGCATCGGTATTTCGGAGGCCACGGCCTTGACCAACGAGCGGGCAGCATGGGCCGTTCCAACCCCGATGGTGTCACCCAGCGAGATTTCGTAACAGCCCATTTCCTTCAGGGTTCTGGCCAGACGCACCACATCGCCGGTGTCGACTGCGCCTTGATAGGGGCAACCCAGCACGGTCGAGATGTAACCGCGGACGGCGATGCCATCCTCCATGGCGCGTTCGAGCACGGGTTGGAAGCGCGCGATGCTTTCATCGATGCTGGCATTGATGTTGCGCATGCTGAACGCTTCCGAGGCGGCCGCAAACACCGCTACCTCGCGGACACCGCAGGCAACGGCGCGCTCATAGCCTTTCAGGTTCGGAACCAGTACCGGATAGCGAAGGCCATCGACTTTGGGAAGCAGGGCAAACAGTTGTTCGGCATCGGCCAGCTGCGGAACCCATTTCGGGCTGACGAAACTGGTCGCCTCGATGCTGCGCAGTCCGCAGTCGGCCAAACGGCTGATCAGTTCGGCTTTGTCGGCGGTGGCCACGAATCCCGGTTCATTCTGCAGACCGTCACGCGCGGCGACTTCGACGATGCGGACGTGGTCAGTCATGTGCGGGTTCCCAGCTGAAAATACCGGCATCGGCATCAAGCACGCGACCGGCTTCGGCAAGCACTGCGGTAATGTTGCCGTTACTGGGAGCTTTGATGCTGAGTTCCATTTTCATGGCTTCCATGACGGCTAGTTCATCGCCGGCCTGAACCGTCTGACCGGATTGCACCTTCACCAGCACCAGCTTTCCGGGCATCGGCGCCCGGATGAATCCGTCGAATCGGCTTGTTGCATCGCTGACATCGCTTCCGGGAATCCGGATCTGCCAGTGTGAGCGCCGTCGCCCGTCGTGGACCACCAAAGTGTTGTCAAAACGGAAGCAGTGCAATTCATGGTGTTGGCCATCCATGTCCAGCGTGAGCGATTCCGTGTTGCCGGCCAGCACTTTGGCTTGCAGTGCCGCCTCATTGCCGTTGATGATCAGATTGCCATCGACAAGACGGGTTCGGTAAAGCGCGAAATCGGCATGATGTTTCAATGCAATACGGAACGCACCATGGCCGTGCGGTCGCCAGAAGTCGCGTTGCGACCAAGGGTCGTCTGCATCGGACGGTTCTCTATGCTCGGCCGCCTTCAGGCTGAAATAGGCAGCTGCTGCGAGATGCCAGGCCGGCAGTTGTTCCGGCTGTTTCAACACGGTATCGAGATGCCGGTCCAAGAATCCAGTGTCGATATCACCGCGCTGGACCGCAGGATGGGCGACCAGATCTTCGAGAAATCCGATATTGCTCGGCAACCCGAAAATCTGGCAGCCGGCTAGAGCGTCCTGCAGGCGGTGCAAAGCGGCTTCGCGGCTGTCGGCATGGACGATCAGCTTGGCCAGCATCGGATCGTAGAAAACTCCGATATGGTCACCCTCGCGGAATCCGGAATCGATGCGAACAGATGCGTCGGTTTCGGGCAGACGCATCTGGCGGATCGTGCCGCTGCCGGGCATAAAATTCAGATCCGGGTTTTCCGCATACAGGCGGACCTCAATGGCATGGCCTTGATGCCGGATGGCGTCCTGCGGCAGGGGAAGGGGGCGACCGGCGGCAACTTCAATCTGCCACTGGACCAGATCAAGCCCGGTAACCATTTCAGTCACCGGGTGCTCGACCTGCAGGCGGGAGTTGATTTCCATGAAATAGAAGTCACCGTTCTGCGCCACGATGAACTCGACGGTACCGGCGTTGCGGTAATCCACGGCGCGCGCGGCGGCCACGGCCGCTTCCGCCATGCGGGCGCGCCCTGCAGCCTCGAGAAAGGGCGAGGGGGATTCTTCGATGACTTTCTGGAATCGGCGCTGCGCCGAGCACTCACGCTCGCCGAGATGGATGGTGTTGCCGTGGCTGTCGGCGAAGATCTGGAATTCGATATGGCGCGGTTTTTCGATATAGCGCTCGAGCAGCACACGGTCCTTGCCGAATGCGTTGCGCGCCTCGCGTTGGCAGGATTCAAGTGCACTGGCAAAAGCCGCCGGCTCGTTGACGATGCGCATGCCCTTGCCGCCGCCGCCATGTGCGGCCTTGATCATCAGCGGATAGCCGATGGCATCGGCTTCACGTTGCAGGTGCGCCGGATCCTGAACCTCGCCACCATAACCGGGGACCACCGGAACGCCATGGGCGGCCATCAGAGCCTTGGCACCGGCTTTCGATCCCATGGCCCGCATGCTGCTGGCTTTCGGACCGATGAAGACCAGGCCGGCGGCTTCGACCATTTCCGCGAATTCGGCGTTCTCGGAAAGAAATCCGTAGCCCGGATGGATGGCATTGCAGCCGGTATTCAAGGCGGCATCGAGCACCGCCTGCTTGTTCAGATAACTGGCCGAGGCTTCCGGTGGACCGATGGCTACGGACTCATCGGCCGCACGTACATGTTCGGCCTGGCGGTCTGCCTCCGAATAAACGGCTACGGTGGCGATGCCCAGCTGCTTGCAGGTCCGTATGACCCGGCACGCGATTTCGCCACGGTTGGCAATGAGGATTTTTTCAAACAGGCTCATTCGCCGTCCCAGTAATCGAGGTTGTCATCGATACGATTGCGCAAGCGCACCGCTTGGGGAAATCCGGCCGCATCGGCGCCGGCATAATGCGAGGCTCCGGTTTTACCGGAGTCCGGATATTGGAACATGTCGGGACTGATGGTGGTGCTTACCGCAAGATAGCGCAGGGTATCGGATTCAGAGGTGTTGATGATTTGATGTGCGCGCTCATGGCCACCGCAGGGGCAGGCGATGATATCACCGGCCCGCAACGGAAACCGATCCGAACCATATCGCAGTTCGCCGGAGCCTTCGAGGACATAAAACATCTCCTCATTGCCGAAATGATTATGGAAGGGAAACGCCGATTTTCCGGGTGGCACCACGGTCAGGTTGTAGCCGAGTTTTTCGGCACCCAGTGCCGAGGAAATCGGTGCAATGGCCGACCCGAGGAAGGCGTCTGGCGAACCGGGAACACGTTCGGATATTGGAACCGGTTGCAGCTGATCCAGATTGATGACCGGTAATTTCATTGTTCGATCCAGCCGCTTGGGCGCTTTTCAAGAAAAGCGCTGAGCCCTTCCTGGCCCTCGGTACTGACCCGCAGGCGCGCAATCAGTTCGGCATTATCCTTGTCCTGGTTTTCCATTTGCAGCGCGGTTCCGGCCGGACTGTACTCCCGGATCAGCTGTTTGGCGGCAGTCACCGCTTTCGGTCCGGCTTTGCCGATCCAGTGCACGATACGATCAATACTGGCATCCAGCTGCGCTACCGGAACCGCTTCATGCAGCAGTCCGATGTGCAGGGCCTGCGCAGCATCGAAG
>JBEAYK010000274.1:0-2847 GCA_041159305.1 Pseudomonadota bacterium | reverse complement strand
ATTTTGTGAGATGTTGATTCGGGACGCGACCGCGTCGCTCAATACTGCATCACCGGCCAGAAGCGGGTCGATACCGATGGCATCCTTGAACAGTTCACGATAGGTCGTATTACGGATTTGCAGCGGCTTACCGTACTCGGCAAATAGACCCAGCAGAAGCGTTACCGCCTCTTCTGCCAGCCGAATATGATTCCATCCGATGCGATACCATTCAAGCATGCTGAACTCGGGGTTATGCCGCCGGCCGAACTCACCGTCGCGAAACACTTTCCCGATTTCATAGCAATCGCCGATACCGCCCGCGAGCAAGCGCTTAATGGGAAATTCCGGCGAGGTTCGTAACCACCGACTCTCAGGACCACCTGCCGCAGGACCACTGTATTTCAAACGGAATGATTGAATATTGGGGTCTGTATTGCCCGCCTGTGACAGCACCGGCGTTTCAACCTCAAGTACGCTCCGGGCATGGAAGAATTCGCGGATGTATCGGTAGACAGCGGCCCGCTGACGCAGATGCTCATACGAAGCGGATGCACGCCAATCAGACATCCTTGCCACCTTCATTCTCAGTCAGGAATGAGAGCAGCATGGCTTCATCCCAGATTTCAAGACCCAGCTCACGGGCCTTCGTCAATTTGCTGCCGGCGGCTTCTCATGCCTGCTTCATCGCGTGACATGGATGCCAGTCCACCGGTCAACACCATGGTCTTGCCTGCCAAAGGGCCATCTTGGGCGCGCTGCGGCGGACCCTCGGGCCAATGTACGCCATTGGCACGTAAGGCTTCGATGACTTCCCGGTTATGTGCCTGCGCGAAGAAATGCGCAATGCGTGCGGCGACAACCGGACCGATATCAGGTACCTCGCGTAACAGCGATTCATCGGCAGACATGATCGGATCGAGCGCACCGAAGTGGCGAGCCAAGGTTTTTGCCGTACTTTCGCCGACATCACGGATACCGAGTGCGAACAATACACGCTCCAAAACGCTGACACGGCTGGCATCAATCGCCTGAACCAGGTTCTCGGCCCATTTGCTGGCGACTTTGCCGGCTTTCACCGATTCCGGAGTGCTGCCGTCACGTTCATCGGTTCGGCGCTTCATTGCCAGGAAATCATCGAGGCGCAATGTATACAGATCGGCGATGGTCTTCACATAGCCGAAATCAACCAGATCCTCAATCAGGCGCTCACCCAGACCATCGATATCCATCGCCCGTCGGGAGGAAAAGTGAATCAGAGCCTGCTTGCGTTGGGCGGGACAATATAAGCCGCCAGTGCAACGGGAAACGACTTCGCCCTCCTCACGCTCGACGGTCGAGCCGCAGATCGGGCACTTGACCGGCATGAACCACTGTTCTGTACCGGCCGGACGGCGGTCTTCAACGACGCGTACGACTTCTGGAATGACATCACCCGCACGGCGAACGATAACGGTATCGCCGATACGGACATCCAGTCGTGCGACCTGATCGGCATTATGCAGGGTTGCGTTGGTGACGACGACACCGGCGACATGTACGGGCAGCAGACGCGCGACCGGGGTAACCGCGCCGGTTCGGCCGACCTGGACATCGATGGCTTCAATCACGGTCTGTTGTTCCTGCGCCGGATACTTATGGGCAATCGCCCATCGTGGTGCCCGTGATACAAACCCCATGGCCCGCTGCTGGTCGAATCGGTCAAGTTTGTAGACTGAGCCGTCGATGTCATAGCTCAACATATCGCGTCGATCGCCAAGTCGGCGGTAGAAGGCCAGAACCCCTGCCGCACCGCGTGCCGTGCCGGCTTCAGGGCAGACCGGAAGCCCATAGTCCCTGATCCAGGCCAGCGACTGCGAATGCGTCTCGATGGTGACGGGCATGGCACTGACCTCACCCAATGCATATGCGTAGAAAGCCAGCGGGCGTGTTGCTGTAATGCGCGGATCGAGCTGACGCAGCGAACCGGCCGCACCATTGCGCGGATTGGCCAGAGTCTTGCCACCCTCGGCCAGTGCGCGTGCGTTGTAGGCATCGAAATCGGCTTTCGGCATATACACTTCGCCGCGCACCTCCAGAACCGCCGGCGCGTCCCCGCGCAACTTCAGCGGTATGCACTTCACCGTCCGCAGATTGGCGGTAACATCCTCACCGGTACTGCCGTCACCCCGGGTGGCTCCGCGCACGAACAAGCCGTTCTCATAACGCAGACTGATGGCCAGGCCGTCGAGTTTCGGCTCGACCGAAAACACCGGATCGGCATCACCGGTCTCTTTCGTGATACGACTGACGAAATCATCGATTTCATCGTCGCTGAATGCATTGGCGAGCGAGAGCATAGGCACGGAGTGTGCGACTTCGCCAAAGCCCGATAAAGGCCTGCTGCCGACACGCTGCGTCGGGGAATTCGGATCAGCAAGCTCGGGGTGTTTCTCTTCAAGATCCTGAAGCTCGCGCAGCAATCGGTCCCAATCGGCATCGGGGATTGCGGGGTCATCTAGCACGTAGTAGCGGTAATTGGCCTCTTCGAGCTGCGTTTGCAGTTGCCGCATCCGTTGCCGGAAAGGATCCATATCAGCGTCCGGGCTTTATGATCTGGCGCTCTTTATCGCGGTCGAATGCGCGCAGCTCTTCCTTGATATGCAGAATCCGCTGCCGGCCCAATGCGTTGCGATCGGAGTCGAGAAGGACAGCATCGAGCAGCTGAGCCATCCGCTCTGCAATCGGAAGCATGCTGTCCCATGCCTGTATCGCGGTAACCGGACCCGGCAATGTCATGAAAAAACTCACGCCGGGAGTTTGCAATGTGTCGATCTGGTCGAGATCGAAGTAGCCGGGCTGGATCACATTGGCCATGCTGAATATCGG
>JBEAYK010000029.1:0-7773 GCA_041159305.1 Pseudomonadota bacterium | reverse complement strand
AAATAAGCCTCAGGGCTCAACCGACGCCGGCAGCAGCCGTTCGGGTTCGGGCAAGGCATTCACCTGCAGACCACCCTCGCCGACCGTGACGCTGGCACGGCCGCCGTTGACCAGTGCGCCGAACAACAGCTCGTCTGCCAAAGGGCGCTTGATGCGATCCTGGATCAGGCGCGCCATCGGTCGTGCTCCCATCTGGGCATCGAAACCGTTTTCAGCAAGCCACTGACGGGCATCCGGACTGACGCTGAGCACCACATGCTTTTCGTGCAATAGTGCTTCCAGCTCAATCAGGAACTTGTCGACCACGCGCAGGATGTGATCCATGCCCAGCGCCTGAAACTGTACGATGGCATCGAGCCGGTTGCGGAATTCCGGGGTGAACTGCTTGCGGATGGCTTCCATGGCGTCGGTGGTGTGATTCTGCTCGACGAAGCCCATGGAACGGCGTGCGGCAATCTGGGCGCCGGCGTTGGTGGTCAGCACGATGACGACATTCTTGAAATTGGCTTCACGGCCGTTGGTGTCGGTGAGTACGCCACGGTCCATGATCTGCAACAGGATGTTGTAGACATCCGGATGCGCTTTCTCGATTTCATCGAGCAACAGCACGCAGTGCGGGGTCTTGACGATTTTCTCGGTGAGCAGGCCGCCCTGATCAAAACCGACGTATCCCGGAGGAGCACCGACCAAACGGCTGACCGAGTGCGCTTCCATGTATTCCGACATGTCGAAGCGCACCAGTTCCACGCCCAGCTGCATCGCCAGTTGCTTGGTGACCTCGGTCTTGCCGACGCCGGTCGGGCCGGCGAACAGGAAGCTGCCGATCGGACGGTCGGGATGGCCCAGCCCTGAACGCGCCAATTTGATAGCAGAAACCAGGGTTTCAATGGCCGGATCCTGGCCGAAAATCAGCATTTTCAGGTTGCGGTCCAGATTGCGCAGCACATCCTTATCGGAGGCGGACACCTGCTTGGCCGGAATACGTGCCATCTTGGAAACGATCAGTTCGATTTCCTCGAGATCGATGATGGATTTGCGGATATCCGGCGGCAGTAGACGCTGGCGTGCACCGGCTTCATCGATGACATCAATGGCCTTGTCCGGCAACAGACGGTCGTTGATGTGCTTGACCGAAAGATCGACGGCGGCCTGGATGGCATCGCTGCTGTAGGTCACCTCATGATGGGCTTCGAAACGCGGCTTCAGACCATTGAGGATGGCCACCGCCTCGCTCAGCGTCGGCTCACTGATGTCGATTTTCTGGAAACGCCGCGCCAAGGCGCGGTCTTTCTCGAACACGCCGCGGTATTCCTGGAAGGTCGTTGAGCCGATGCAACGCAATTCGCCGTTCTGCAGCACCGGTTTGATCAGATTGGAGGCATCCATGGTGCCGCCGGAGGCGGAACCGGCGCCGATGATGGTATGGATTTCATCGATGAACAGGACAGCGTTCGGCTCCTTTTTCAATTGGGCCAGCACTGCCTTCAAGCGCTTCTCGAAATCACCGCGGTATTTGGTGCCTGCAACCAGGGAACCGAGATCCAGCGCCCAGATCACGGCGGTGCGCAGCACTTCAGGCACCCGCCCTTCCACAATGCGCCAGGCCAGGCCCTCGGCGAGCGCGGTTTTCCCGACGCCGGGATCACCGACGTAAAGCGGATTGTTCTTGCGGCGGCGACACAGGACCTGGATGGTCCGCTCAACTTCTTCTTCACGGCCGATCAATGGGTCGATCTTGCCTTCAATGGCAAGCTCATTGAGATTGACGGCGAATTCGGCCAAGGCATTTCCCTTGGCTTCCTCCGCAGCCTCGGGACCGCGGCTTTCTTCATTCTGCTCTTCGGGCGGCTCTCCGCTGCGCGCTACACCGTGGGAAAGGTAGTTCACCACATCAAGCCGGGTGATGTCCTGCTTCTGCATCAGATAGACGGCATGCGAGTCTTTTTCGCTGAATATGGCGACCAGCACATTGGCGCCGGTCACTTCCTTCTTGCCCGAGGACTGCACATGGTAGACCGCCCGCTGCAACACGCGCTGGAATCCGAGCGTCGGCTGGGTATCACGGTTGTCGTCCTCGGGAAGAATCGAAACATTGTCGCTGATGGCCTGACGCAGCCCCTTGGCAAGTTCGTCGATTTCTGCGCCACAGGCGCGGAGTACGCCAAGCGCGGACGCGTTTTCAAGCAGCGCCAGCAACAGATGATCGACGGTCATGAATTCATGACGCGACTCACGGGCATCCTTGTAGCATTGACCGATCGATACTTCGAGTTCTTTACTGAACATAGCCTGCTCCTGTTGCCTTAATTACAGCGGTTCCATCATACTTAACAGAGGATGGTGGTTCTGGCGTGAAAATTCATTGACTTGGTTTACTTTCGATTCAGCCACTTCACGCGAGTACACGCCGCCGGTTCCGCGGCCACGGGTATGGATCTGTAACATGACCTGGGTGGCCTTTTCCTGATTCATCGCGAAGAATTCCTGCAGGACGAACACGACGAAATCCATCGGAGTGAAATCATCGTTGAGCAGAATCACCTGAAAACGGCCCGGAGGCCCGACTTCGGCGCGCACCGCCTCAAGCAGGGCGTCGCCGCTGGCATGGTGGTCTGGAGTTTTGTTTCCGCTCATGGCTTATAAATAGGGTATCCCCCGTCAAAATACAAGGGGCGGCAAATCGGCGATAATGACGGTATTGATAAACAAGGATTTAAGCCCCATCTTCCGATCATGAGCTACCGCACCGGCACATTCTGGCAACCGGACGTCACCGTCGCGACCGTGGTCGAGCGCGACGGGCGTCTGTTGATGGTCGAAGAGCGCGTCGGCGGCAAGCTGGTCTATAACCAACCGGCCGGCCATCTGGAACCGGATGAGTCTATCCTGCAGGCGGCCATCCGCGAAACGCTCGAGGAAACAGGCTGGCAAGTCAGTCTCACCGCATTCATCGGCGCCTATCAATGGAAAGCACCCGAGACCGGCCGGCAGTATCTTCGCATGGCATTCGCCGCCGAACCGCTGCAGCATGATGCCGGACGCACACTGGATGAAGGCATCGTTGCGGCGCACTGGATGTTGCCATCCGAGATCGACGCTTTGACCGACCGCCACCGCAGTCCGCTGGTGGCCCGGGTCATCGCCGACTACCTGAACGGCTCTCGGCATCCGCTTAACCTCTTGCAGAGCCTGTGAGCGCAGCATGAAGATCATGTTGGGCGTTTCAGGCGGCGTCGATTCTTCGGTGGCCGCACTGCTGCTGAAACAGCAGGGGCATGATGTCAGCGGCCTGTTCATGCAGAACTGGGACGAAGAGGACGATGGCGAATGCCGGGCCGAAGATGACCGCAAGGATGCCCTTGCCGTATGCGGAAAACTGGGCATCCCGTTTTATTCGCGTAATTTCGCGAAAACCTACTGGTCGGAAGTATTCACCTATTTTCTGTCGGAATACAAAGCCGGACGCACGCCGAATCCGGACGTGCTATGCAACCGCGAAATCAAATTCAAGACTTTTCTCGACGAGGCCAAAACGCTGGGGGCGGATAAAATCGCGACCGGCCATTATGCGCAGGTGCGCGAGCGTGATGGCCGCTTCCAGCTGGTGCGCGGCGCCGATACCGGCAAAGACCAGACTTACTTTCTGCACCAACTCGGACAGGCGCAACTGGCCGCCACGCTGTTCCCGATCGGCCATCTGCCGAAATCCGAGGTGCGTGCGCTGGCTGCCGGCGCCGGTTTCGGTACTGCCGCCAAAAAGGACTCCACCGGCATCTGCTTCATCGGTGAACGGGATTTCCGTGATTTCCTCGGTCAGTACATCCCGGCCAAAGCCGGTGAAATACGAAGTGTCGATGGGCAGCACGTGGGTGAACATGCCGGTGTTTTCTATTACACGCTCGGCCAGCGTGAAGGCCTGCATATCGGCGGCATCAAAGGCCGTCCGCCCGCGCCCTGGTTCGTGGTCGGCAAGGACATCCATCGGAATATCCTTTACGTCGATCAAGGCATCGAGTCGCTGTGGCTCCACTCCCGCACACTGCGAAGCGAAACGGCTCACTGGGTAGCCGGTGCGGCGCCGGCAGCCGAGTTCCGCTGCACCGCCAAAACCCGCTACCGCCAGCAGGATGTCTACTGCACCGTACAGGTTCTTTCCGATGGCACCTTGGATGTGCTTTTTGATGAGCCGCAACGCGCCGTGACACCCGGACAATCGCTGGTGCTGTATGCTGACGAGGTTTGCCTTGGCGGCGCCATCATCGCCGAAACCGATGCCCCCATGGAAATCCGACTTCGCCAGGAAACCACCGCATGAAAGACCGCGCACTCGCCCTTGCCGCCCTGTTGCAGGCCGTTGAACAGGTCAACCTGATGGCCAATCAAGGCCAGGCCCAGACCGAGCCACTGGCAACCTGCATCAACAGCCTATTTGTTTTCGATGCAGACCAGACGGAACATATTTACGGCAACCGTCACCAACTCAAGGCCGGCCTGAAGTGTCTTTCCAATCAGCTGCACGGCGAAGCCGCCCGTGACAATACCATTACCCGCATCGCACTGAACGTGCTGCATCTCGAACGCCAGTTCAACCGAAATCCGCAGGCAATGCAGGCCGTACATGCGAAACTCCAGGACATTAAAATGCAGGCCGAAACCTCCGGGGCCACCCACCCGGACATCCTGGCCGCACTCGGGGCTTTGTATGCCGAAAAAGTCAGCCCGCTCGGGCCGAAAATCATGGTGCAGGGCAATCCGGTGTATCTGGCCCAGGCGCAAGTGGTTTCTGAAGTACGTGCCGCACTGCTTGCCGCCGTTCGTGCCGCCGTGCTCTGGCGGCAGCTGGGCGGCAGCTACTGGGATTTCTTCCTGTCACGACGCCAGCTCAACGAAGCGACGCGGGGCCTGGTCGGTCAGGTTTAGGATTTGAGCGCGGCAAGGATATCGGCTTCGATGTCTTCCGGCTTGTCCGTCGGCGCATAGCGTTTCAGAACGGAACCGTCACGACCAATCAGGAATTTGGTGAAATTCCATTTGATGGCACCGATGCCAAGCAGTCCGCTTTTTTCCTTTTTCAGCCACTGGTAGAACGGATGCGCGCCGCCGCCGTTGACTTCGATTTTTCCAAACATCGGAAAACTCACATCGTAGCTGAGTGAGCAGAAATTCTTGATTTCTTCGGCATCTCCGGGTTCCTGGTGACCGAATTGGTCGCAGGGAAAGCCGAGCACGGCAAAACCCGCATCACGGTGCTTGCGCCAGAGTGCTTCCAAACCGGTGTACTGCGGCGTGAAGCCGCATTTGGAGGCGGTATTGACCACCAACAGCACCTTGCCCTTGTAATCGGCAAGGGAAACATCCTTGCCATCGATGTCGGTGGCGGAAAACTCATAGGCAGTGCTCATGGCGGGCTCCATAACAGGTAGACCGCTAGGATAACGCAAAAAGAAAAGGGCCGGTTTCCCGGCCCTTTCCGTTTTTCACACGGCAGTCACTGCTTAGAAGCCGGCTTTGAACTCCACACCGACCGTACGCGGCTCATTGATCATGCCGGTCAGGTTGTTGAAGTCGATGCCGCTGAGGATGGCCAGCTCATCGGTGATGTTGCGGCCATACAGGGCGACGTCATACGCACCTTGGTTCCAGTTGTAACCGAGGCGCAGACCGCCTTCGACATAGGACGCACCGGTGAATTCAACCGACTCATACAGGAAGAAGTTGACCTTGCTGCGGTAAACCCAATCGGTATGCACGTAGAATTCGCCGCCATCGCCGACCGGCATGCCCCAACGGGCGGTCAGGTTATGCGTCCATTTCGGGGCCTGCGGCAGGGCGTTGCCGTCGATCAGGGCTTTGCCGTTGATATCGAGCGGATCGGTCACGGTGCACTGGGCGCAGACCGATACGGCCAGGTTCTTGTCCTGGATTTCGGTATCGTTGTAACCTGTACCCAAGGTGACCAGCAGACTGTCGGTCAGGTAGGCCTGGAAATCGAGTTCGAAGCCCTGCCCGGTCGATTTCTCGGCATTGAGCAGGATATTGGCGTTGCCCGAACCGCCGACCGCAGTCAGCTGCTGGTCTTTGACTTCGTAATAGAACACGTTGGCGTTCAAGCGGGCGCGGTTGTCCCAGAAATCGGCCTTGATGCCGGCTTCGAACGAGGTCGAGGTTTCCGGAGCAGCGACCGATTTGGCGTTGAACGCGCCGGCGCTCTGGATGCTGCTGCCCCGGTAGCCGGTGGCGACGCGGGCATACAAATTCACATCCTCATTGAGCTTCCAGGTACCCGAGATGTCCCAGCTGAACTTCTTGTCTTCCGGCGAGGCCGACAGGTCGCCGTCCGGCTCCTGCGCTGCCAGTTGTGCCAGGGTGCACTTGCCAAGCAGGAAACACGGGACGAAGCCGGTGTTCCAGTAATCCTCGACGGTCAGTTCTTTGTTATCGACGGTGTAACGCACACCGGCACGCAGTTCAAAGCTGTCGCTGATGTCCCAGTTGATGGCACCGAAGGCCGCCCAGGAGTCATTGGTCTGGCGGATGCGCTGGTAACCGTCGGGAGTGCCGCCGGCAAGCGAATCGTAGCTGAAGCTTTCGACTTTGTAGTCTTCATTGAAGTAGAACAGACCGGCCTGCCAGTTCAGTGCGGCGTCGGTGTTCGACTCGATGCGGAATTCCTGGGTCCACTGCGAATGCTCGGGAATGCCGTCGGCCGACTCGGAAGCGAACGGAATGAAACCCGGACCGGACACCGGCAGGAAGGATGCGCCGAAACCGCCGTCGATGTCACCGCGGCTGAAGGTTTCCACGGTTTCAAAACCGGTGATTGAATGCACGCTGATACCGTCGAAATCCCAACGCAGACGGGCATTGGCGCCGAACTGGGTCAGTTCCTGCTCGTTCACGCCGTCGATGGCGATCTCGTCGCGGTCGAAGCCGCTGACCGGCTTGTTGGTACCGGCCTGGATCATGTTGGCGCGGAACAGGCGGGCGGTGCCGTCGAGGTTGCGGTAATGCGCGCCCAGAAGGGCTTCGAAGTCCTCGCTTTCAAAGCGCAGCTGGCCGCGCAGGGCGAACTCGTCATAGCCTTCGTAGGCGTCTTTTTCGTTGGTGTAGGTATTGTCGACGTAATCATCGCGGTGCTGGTACAGACCGGACACACGGCCGCTCCAGCCTTCGCCGAAACCGCCGCCGACAGCGCCTTCCAGATTCACGCCGCCGTAGGAGGCTGCCGAGAATTTCGCATAGCCGCTGGTTTCTTCACCCGGCTTGACCGAATTGAATTTGACCACGCCGGCCGGCGAGTTGCGGCCGAAAAGCGTACCCTGCGGGCCGCGAAGCACTTCCACCTGTTCCAGATCGAACAGCGGGAAGCCTTTGAGAATCGGGTTTTCCTGGACCACATCGTCGTAAACCAGCGAAACCGGCTGCGAGGTGTTCAGGCGGAAATCGGTATTACCGTAACCGCGGATATAGAAGCGCGGAAATGCACGGCCGAAAGAGGATTCGATATTCAGACCCGGGGTACGGCCGGACAGGAAACGGACATCGGCGCCGCCGGAGGCCAGCGCATCGAGATTCTCGCCGCTGACGGTACTGACCGACACCGGAACGTCCTGGATGTTTTCAACACGGCGGTCAGCAGTGACCTGCACTTTATCGAGAACGGCGGCGTCCTGTGCGCTGATCACGGGAGCGAATACGGCAGCACTGATGGCGAGCGCCAAGGCCTGCTTGCGATACGAACTAATAGTAGACATAAACCCTCTTGGAAATAGG
>JBEAYK010000273.1:0-3360 GCA_041159305.1 Pseudomonadota bacterium | reverse complement strand
GGCGCGGGCGGCCTCGGCGGCAATCACGCCGAGCGCGTCGACGTGCGGCGTGTGGCTGTCGGTCCCCACGCAGGTATCCGGAAAGGCCACGCCATCCTGCACCTGGACCACCGGCGACATCTTCTCCAGATTGATCTGGTGCATGATGCCGTTGCCAGGCGGAATGACCTCGACGTTGTGAAAAGCCTGTTTGGTCCAGTCAATGAAATGGAACCGGTCTTCATTGCGGCGATCTTCGATGGCGCGGTTCTTTGCAAACGCATCCGGGTCGTACCCGCCGCACTCGACGGCAAGCGAATGGTCGACGATCAGCTGGACCGGCACCACCGGATTGACTTGCGCCGGATCGCCACCCATGTCGGCGATGGCATCGCGCAGGCCGGCCAGGTCGACCAAAGCGGTCTGGCCGAGAATGTCATGGCAGACCACACGCGCGGGAAACCAAGGGAAGTCCAGATCGCGACGGTTTTCAATCAGCTGCAGGAGATAGTCATCACGACGGGACGGCTCAGCACGCCGTACGATGTTTTCCGCATGCACGCGCGCGGTGTACGGCATGGCATTCCAGGCACCGCTTCGGATTGCCTCGACGGCAGCAGCGGCATCGAAGTAATCCAATGCACTGCCGGGCAAGGGCTTGCGGAAATCCTGTTTCATCGCTTGCCGATCGGAACGAATTCGAGATTTTCAGGGCCCGTATAATTGGCGCTGGGACGGATGATCTTGCCGTCGATGCGTTGTTCGATGACATGCGCCGACCAGCCCGAGGTGCGGGCCATCACGAACAGCGGGGTGAACATGTCAGTGGGGATACCCATCATGTGATAACTGACGGCCGAGAACCAGTCGAGATTCGGAAACATCTTTTTGATGTCCCACATCACCGACTCCAGACGCTCGGCAATGTCGTACATCTTCATATTCTGCTGTTCGGCGGAGAGATCCTTGGCAACCTGCTTGATCACGGCATTGCGTGGGTCACCCACGGTATAAACCGGATGTCCGAAGCCGATGACTACTTCACGGCGTTCAACGCGGGCCTTGATGTCGGCCTCCGCTTCGTCGGGAGTGTCATAACGCTTCTGCACTTCGAATGCGACCTCATTGGCACCGCCGTGTTTCGGACCGCGCAGTGCGCCGATGGCGCCGGCCACGCAGGAGTAAAGGTGGAGGCGTTGAATTCATGTTCGGCGTACAGAATCAGCGAGGTGTGCATGGCGCGCACCCAGCTTTCTCGGGGCTTGACGCCGTGCAGCAGGTGCAGGAAATGGCCGCCAATGGAATCGTCATCGGTTTCGACCTCGATGCGCCGGCCGTTATAGGCGAAGTGATACCAGTACAGCAGCATCGATCCGAGCGAAGCCATCAATTTGTCGGCGATGTCGCGCGCACCCGGATGATTGTGATCCTCTTTCTCGGGCTTGATGCAGCCCAGGACGGAAACTCCGGTACGCATCACGTCCATCGGGTGGCTCGAGGGTGGCAGCTGCTCCAGCGCCGCCTTGACCGCAGCGGGAATACCTCGCAGTGATTTGAGCTTGGCTTTGTATCCGGCCAGTTCGGCAGCGGTGGGCAGCTTGCCATGCACCAGCAAATGAGCGATTTCCTCGAATTCGCTGGATGTCGCCAGGTCCATGATGTCGTAGCCGCGGTAATGCAGATCATTGCCGCTGCGGCCGACGGTACACAGTGCGGTGTTGCCGGCGGCGGTGCCGCTGAGGGCCACGGATTTTTTCGGCTTGAAGCCAGTAGCTTGGGGAGCATCACTCATAAAGCGCCTCGTTATGCATTATCAGGATTGTTCGGAAAAACTGTATTCAAAGACATAGAAATGCTCGCCATCCCTGACATCGATGCGCATTTCGCCGTCTAGCCCGAGAAGCTCATCGGTCCCCGAATCCGGCACCACGCGGATGGACTGGAAGGCTTGACCGCGGACCATCTGCGACGCGTGCTGGAGAATGAAACTGCCCGGCTTTCCGGCGAGTGTGCCGCTCACTTTCTCCAGAGCCACGTAGGCCATGGAACCGTCAACTGCGGTCATGACTGAAAGCATCTCGCCGGAGCTGCCGGCTTCGAGATCGCCCCGGAAGCTTTTCTCAAGGCTTCGACGGCCGATAACGGCGGCATCGGCCTGTGCGGATGCGGGCTGCAGTTCGAGTTTAACGCTAAAGGTGCCGGTCGCTTTACTGATCATGATTCATTCCTTGGCTTTTCCGTCTGAAAACAAGGCGTCCAGCTTGTCTTCATAGCTGTGATAATTCAGGAAATCATACAGTTCAGCACGCGTCTGCAGCGTATCAATGATGTTTTTCTGGGTGCCGTCGCGCCGGACGGTTTCGTAGAAATTGAGCGCGGCCTTGTTCATGGCGCGATAGGCGCCGCAACAATACAGGGCGATGTCCACACCGGCATCGCGCAGTTCATCGGTGGTGTAGAACGGCGTCGAGCCGAATTCGGTCAGATTGGCCAGAATCGGTACCTTCACCGCCGCTTTGAATTTGCGGTAATCCTCAAGCGAGCTCATCGCTTCCGGGAAAATCATGTCGGCTCCGGCCTCGACATAAGCGACCGCCCGTTCTATGGCGGCATCCAACCCCTCGACGGCGGCGGCATCGGTGCGCGCCATCAATACGAAAGACGAATCGGTTTTGGCATCGACGGCGGCTTTGACGCGGTCGGTCATTTCCTGCAGGCTGACCACTTCCTTACCCGGCCGATGGCCGCAGCGCTTCTGGCCGACCTGATCTTCCATATGCACGGCAGCCACGCCGATGCGCTCGAAACTGCGGATGGTGCGGGCGATATTGAATGCCCCGCCCCAACCGGTGTCGATATCGACCAAGAGCGGCATGCCGGTAGCGTCGACAATGCGACGGGCATCGGTAAGCACATCTTCCATGGTGCTGATGCCCAGATCGGGCATGCCCAGCGAATTTGCGGCAACGCCACCGCCGGAAAGGTACAAGGCTTTGTAACCCGTGCGCTTGGCCATCAGGCCGGCATAGGCGGTGATGGCGCCCATGACCTGCAAGGGTGATTCTTCGGCGACTGCAAGACGGAATGATTGGCCGGGTGTTTGCATCGAATGCCCCTAAAGTGTGAAAGGCGGCCGAAGCCGCCTTTCGGAATTACAGCAGATCGGCTACGCCGGCGCGTTCCTCTTCCAGCTCGGCCAGAGTCTTGTCCATCGCGGCGCGACTGAAGGCATCGACCGGCAGTCCTTCGATTCGGGTGTATTCGCCGTTGGCGCAGGTCACCGGCACGCCGTACATGACACCCTCGGGAATGCCGTAACTGCCGTCGGACGGAACGCCCATGGTGACCCACTTGCCGTTGGTGCCAAGCACCCAGTCACGG
>JBEAYK010000272.1:0-3414 GCA_041159305.1 Pseudomonadota bacterium | reverse complement strand
CCCAAGGGCGTGTTCAGATGCAATTCTTCATTGCTCAAGCGCGTCATCGCCAAGTGGATGTCGATACGGTCGAGCAGGGGGCCGGAAAGCTTTCCGCGGTAGCGTTCGATGGCGTCCGGGCTGCAGCGGCAGCGGCCCGAGCTGTCGCCGAACCAGCCACAGGGACAGGGATTCATCGCCGCCACCAGCTGGAAGCGGGCCGGAAAATCCGCATTATTGGCGGCACGTGAAATGCTGACTGTTCCGGATTCCAGAGGTTGCCGCAACACCTCCAGACTTTTCCGGTCCCACTCGGCCAACTCATCGAGGAACAGCACGCCTTGATGTGCGAGCGAGATTTCACCGGGCTTGGGTTGCGTGCCGCCGCCGGCCAGCGCCACCGCGCTTGATGTGTGGTGCGGGCTGCGGAACGGGCGTTGCCGGAAGCGGGTCAGATCGAGACCTTTGCCGGACACCGAGGCGATGGCCGCGCTTTCGATAGCCTCCTCATCCGAGGCCGGCGGCAGAATGCCGGGCAGACGCGAGGCCAAGAGTGTTTTGCCGCAGCCGGGTGAACCGATCAGCAACATATGGTGGCCGCCGGCTGCCGCGATTTCCATGGCCCGACGTGCACTGTGCTGGCCGCGCACATCGGCCATGTCCGGCATTGGTGCGTCGATGAAATCGAAAGCGCCGGCGGCTTTCGGCAACTGCCGTTCACCGCGCAGATGATGCACCACCTCCATCAGCGTACGCGCCGTGTACAGGTGTTCGGCACGCGCCAAGCCGGCTTCAGCGGCATTGCCAAGCGGAACAATCATCCGGCGTCCGGCTTGTTTGGCGGCGAGTGCGGCCGGCAATACGCCATCGATGGCACGCAGTTCGCCGGTCAGCGCCAGCTCGCCGATGAATTCGTAATCGTTGAGTTCCTGTGGATCGATCGCGCCGTTGGCTGCCAGAATACCGAGTGCGAGCGGCAGATCGAAACGGCCGCCGTCTTTCGGCAGATCGGCCGGCGCCAGATTGACCGTGATGCGCCGGTTGGGAAACTCCAACTGCGCACAGGAGATGGCGGCACGCACGCGGTCGCGGCTTTCGCGCACCGCCGCTTCCGGCAGGCCGACCATGTTGAGGACCGGCAATCCGGCGGCGAGATAGACTTCCACGCGCACAGCCGGCGCCTGCACGCCGGATTTGGCCCGGCTGTGAACCAGTGCAAGAGACATGACAACCCCCGTGGGGATGGATTATTCGGCGTCGTCCTGCGAACGCAGGCGGGCTTCCAGTTGTTCGATGGTGCGTTCCAGCGCGTCCATCTTTTCGCGGGTGCGCAAGAGCACCGCACGCTGCACGTCGAATTCCTCGCGGGTGACCAGATCGAGCTTGGACAGACTCATCTGCAGCGTGGCTTTGATGTTCTGTTCGAGGTCTTCCCGGGCCTGCTGCATGCCGGGCGGCACGAGGTTGCTGAGGCGGCGGGCCAAATCATCAATGGCGGCGAGATCGATCATGGGTGGTGCTCCGTGTGGGTTTCGCTCAGTGTGCCGGCCGGACCCGGGCGGGTCTGTCATCCGTTCTGCCGAAACGCCAAGTTATTTTCCTATAATTCGGTGGGAAAGCCCACCGGTTTCGGGGGATTTTCGCTATGCTGAAGATAAATCAGGAGATTCCTATGAAAATGGTGATGGCCATCATCAAGCCGTTCAAACTCGACGATGTGCGCGAAGCACTCAGCGAGGTCGGCGTGACCGGCGTGACGGTGACGGAAGTGAAGGGATTCGGGCGCCAGAAAGGCCACACCGAACTGTACCGCGGCGCCGAATACGTGGTCGATTTCCTGCCCAAGATCAAACTGGAAGTGGCGGTAGCCTCCGACCAGCTCGAGCGCGTGGTGGAAGCCATCCAGTCTTCAGCCAACAGCGGCAAGATCGGTGACGGCAAAATTTTCGTGTACGAACTCGAGCGCGTGGTGCGCATCCGTACTGGCGAGTTGGATGGGGATGCCTTGTAAGCAAGAACTCCGGGTTACTCGAACTCTTTCAACCAATCCCTCGCCACCAGATAGTTATTGAGTTTCGCTTCGGCGCTTCCCGCTTCAGGCATGTATTGATATTCAAATCTTACGCGCGGTGGCAGGCTCAGGTTGAATTCCACATAGCGCCCGCGCCGGTATAGCTGGAATTCGCGTTCGCGTTCGCCGTAGGGCGTATTTTTGCGTCGCTCCACGATTGGAATGTAAGCGTCAATGAAACCGTCACCGACCGCACGCAGGTAATCGAAATTCTTGTCGAAGCCATCGGCATTGAAGTCATCGAAGAACAGCCCGCCGACACCGCGGGTTTCATTGCGGTGTTTCAGAAAGAAATATTTATCGCACCAGGCCTTGTGTTCGGCATAACGGCTCGGGCCGAACGGCGCGCAAAGATCATGCGCCACCGTGTGCCAGTGGCGAACATCGTCATCGAACGGATAGAACGGGGTCAGATCGAAACCGCCGCCGAACCACCAGATCGGATCGCGACCTTCGGGCGTAGCCTGGAAGAAACGCACATTGGCGTGCGAGGTTGGCACGTACGGATTTTCCGGATGGATGACCAGCGAGACGCCGACGGCTTTCCACGGCGCGCCAGCCAATTCCGGCCGATGCGCGGTGGCCGAAGCCGGGAGAGTATTGCCGGACACTTCCGAGTACCCGACGCCGGCCTGTTCGAATACCGCGCCGTCTTTCATTACGCGCGAACGCCCGCCGCCGCCTTCGGGTCGTTGCCAGCGGTCTTCGGCAAAGCGGCCTTGGTCGTCACTGGCTTCCAGAGCGGCGCAGATGCGGTCCTGCAAGGACTGTAAATAATGGCTGACGGTGTCGAAAGGGTTCATGGTGCGGACCGGTGATGGCCATGATACCGCGCCCGAGGGCTTATAATGAACAGGATGAGCTTGCCGATTATTCTGCCCGATATCCATTTCAGTGACGACTGCGCCCAGGCGATGCCGTTCCGCTTCCGCGGCGAAGGGGCTTTGCCCTGCGCCTTTCTGGCCGGCAACACCGCGGCCGAATGCTGGCACATGGGCCCGGATTATGCCTTCACCGCCCTGCATGTGCAGGAAAACGATGACCTGGTGTCGGACACCCGCGCGGCCTATGCCGACCTGCTGAGCCAAGTCCGCAGTTCGGCGCATCCATTCCTGATCCGCATCTGGAATTATTTCGGCGACATCAACCTCGGCGATGAAGACGCCGAACGTTACCGCCAGTTCTGCGTCGGCCGGGCGCAGGCGGTCGATGCCGAATTCAACAATCCGCCGCCGGCAGCCACCGCCATCGGTGCGTCCCGCCAAGACGGTCTGCATGTCATCGCACTGTGCGCCAAGCGCCCCGCCATGGCTCTGGAAAATCCGCGGCAGACGCCCGCCTGGCAATATCCGCGCCAGTACGGC
>JBEAYK010000271.1:0-3386 GCA_041159305.1 Pseudomonadota bacterium | reverse complement strand
CGGTGTGAACGTGGTGGGGCTGCAGGCCTGGGCCTGGTCACAGCAGATGCTGGCCGAACAGGGTTCGGTGTTCGCGATGCCCAAGACCAAACTGCCCAAGCTGCCGGCCTTCAGCGGTCATCCGCTGCAAGCCAATGACATGGTCGCGTTCTATGCCAATGCACAGCCGCTGTTCCAATCGGTCGGTCTGGCCATCACCGAACTCAGCATCAGCGAACGCAATGCCTGGCGCATCGTGCTTTCCGACGGACTGGTGCTGGATCTCGGCCGCAACGATGCCGACGCCCGTCTGGCGCGCTTCGTGGCGCTGTTGCCGAAAATCAAACGGGAAGAGCCGCGCCGACTGGTGCATGCCGATTTGCGTTACACCAATGGATTCGCCTTGACCTGGCGCGCGCCTGCCGCGCCGGTGCCGGCCGAACCGACAACGAACCTAGAGGAACCCGCCTGACATGAGCCGCAAAAGCGATAAATCCCTGATCGTCGGACTGGACATCGGCACCTCCAAAGTGACCGCCCTGGTCGGCGAGTATTCCCTCGATAGCGATGAAATCGAAGTCATCGGATTGGGTACCCACGATTCGCGCGGCATGCGCCGCGGCGTCGTGGTCGACATCGAGTCGACCGTGGAATCGATCCGGGGTGCCATCGAAGAGGCCGAAGTGATGGCCGGTTGTGAAATCCGTTCGGTATATGCCGCGATTTCGGGTTCGCATACCGAATGCCGCCGGTCGTCCGGCATCTCGCCGGTGGTTGGCGGCGAAGTGCAGTACCACGATCTCGAGCAGGCCTTGCAGGCTGCAAAAGTTGTGGCCATCTCGTCCGATCAACGCATCATCCACGCCATTCCTCAGGAATACATCCTCGATAACTTCCAGGAAGGGGTGCGCAATCCGGTCGGCATGTCGGCAGTGCGCCTGGAGCTGCATGCATTGCTGATTACTGCGGCAACTTCGGCCGCCTCCAACATCGAAAAATGCATCAGCCGCTGCGGTCTTCAGGTCGACGGTCTGGTGCTGTCATCACTGGCGTCCTCGCATGCCGTGCTGAGCATGGATGAAAAGGAATCCGGCGTGGTGCTGGTCGACATGGGCGCCGGCACCACGGACATCGCGGTCTATGCCGGCGGCTACATCCGGCATGCCGCCTCGCTGCCGATCGGTGGCGACTCGGCGGCGACCAGGTCACCAACGACATCGCCCACATCCTGCGCACCTCCACGCCGGATGCGGAGCAGTTGAAGATCCGCTACGCCTGCGCATTGGCGCAGTTGACCCGCGCCGATGAATCGATCCAGGTGCCTGGCGTTGGCGGCCGCGCGCCGCGCCGTCTGGCCCGCCAGTCCTTGGCCGAAGCGGTACAGAGCCGTTACGAAGAAATCTTCGAACTGGTGCACGCCGAGTTGCGACGCTCCGGTTTCGAGGAATTCGTGCGTGCCGGCATGGTGCTGACCGGCGGTGCCGCACGCATGGAAGGCGTGGTCGAGTTGGCCGAGGAAATGCTGCATATGCCTGTGCGTGAAGGCATTCCGCAGAACATCCAGGGATTGGGTGAAGTGGTCGGCAATCCCACTTTTGCCACGGCAGTCGGTTTGATGCAGTGGGGACGTATGAGCGACAACCCGCGCCGCCCGGGTTTCCGCAGTCCAAATGCAGTTGGCGGTTGGTTCGGAAAGATCAGTAAGTTCGTGAAAGGCGAGTTGTAAAACACACATAAAACCAAAGAGGACATCATCATGGCGTATTTCGAATTAGTGGAACAGGCTGCACCCAATGCAGTCATCAAAGTGGTCGGGGTCGGCGGCGGCGGTGGCAATGCCGTGGCGCACATGGTCAATTCGGGCGTGGAAGGCGTCGAGTTCATCATGGCCAATACCGACTCCCAGGCCATCAAACAATGCGGTGCCAAGACCCATCTGCAGCTTGGCACCAACGTGACCAAGGGTCTTGGCGCAGGCGCCAATCCGGAAGTCGGCCGTCAGGCCGCGCTGGAAGACCGCGATGCCATCGTGCGTGCACTGGAAGGTGCGGACATGGTGTTCATCACTGCCGGCATGGGTGGCGGTACCGGTACCGGTGCAGCACCGGTGGTCGCACAGATCGCCAAGGAACTCGGCATCCTGACCGTTGCGGTTATTACCAAGCCGTTCCCGTTCGAAGGCCGTCGTCGCATGCAAACCGCATTGCAGGGCATTGAAGAACTGGCCAAGCACTGCGACTCGCTGATTACCGTACCCAACGAAAAACTGATTACCGTGCTCGGCCGTGATGCCACCATGATCAGCGCGTTCAAGGCCGCCAACGAAGTGTTGATGGGTGCGGTCCAGGGTATTTCGGAACTGATTACCCGTCCGGGCATCATCAACGTCGACTTCGCCGACGTACGTACCGTGATGAGCGAAATGGGTCTGGCCATGATGGGTTCCGGCACCGCCCGCGGCGATGACCGCGCCCAGGCCGCAGCCCAGGCTGCCGTCAACAATCCGCTGCTGGATGAAGTCAATCTGCATGGCGCCAACGGCGTGCTGGTCAACATCACCGCCGGTCCGAACTTCACCATGCGTGAATTCGACGAAGTCGGCACCACCATCGAAAGCTTCGCCTCCGAGGACGCCACCGTTATCGTCGGTACCGTGCTCGATCCGAACATGGGCGATGAAGTGCGGGTGACCGTGGTGGCGACCGGCCTCAACCAGGCCCGCGCCAAAGCCACGCGACCGCAATTGGTCGAGCCGGTTCAGGATTGGCGTCAGGCAGGCACCGGAACCCATGGTCCGGCGTCGTTTGATCCGGTTGATCCGCCCGGTCTGGGGGGTATTTCCAGCACCCTGCGCCGTTCGGGCAGGACCGAGCCAACTGCCGCGGCCAGCGCCCCGGCCACGGCCCTGAGCGATCTTGCCAACAGCAGTGGTCAAAGCTATTTGGATATCCCTTCATTCCTGCGTCGCCAGGCAGACTGAAGCCATCCAAGGTAATACTTCTGGGCCGTTGTCCTTGCGGTCCCAGGCTGTTTTGGCCCGGCGGGCATCCGTCGGGCCCTTTCTTTGGCTAAAAGCCGGCTTTTGATTTACAATAAATCCGTAAACCCCTGATAATTCAACAGGCCAATGTCATTTTCCGGCCGAAATTTATCTTTCATACACCGATGGGCCGTTAAAATCACCGCATGATCAAGCAACGCACATTGAAGAATGTCATCCGCGCCACCGGCGTGGGCCTGCACAGTGGCGAAAAAGTGTTCATGACCCTGCGTCCTGCTGCGGTCAATACCGGCATTGTGTTCCGCCGCATCGATCTCCCGGTTCCGGTCGAGGTCAAAGCTCAGGCGCACTTGGTCGGTCAGACCCAGCTGTGCACCGTGCTGGTGGATGAAAACAACATCAAGAT
>JBEAYK010000270.1:0-3612 GCA_041159305.1 Pseudomonadota bacterium | reverse complement strand
GCAGTCCATCAGCACCAGATCAAAATCATGATTCTGCCGCAGCATGTCGATGGCGATTTCACCGTTCTCGGCGCTCAGGCAATCGAAATTGCAGATCTGGATCAGGCGCTGTGCCACCAGCAGATTGACCGGGTTGTCCTCGACCAGCAGCACCAGGCCGCGGGATTGTCCTGGCACGAAAAGCAGTTCGGCCGGGAGGATGTTCACTGCCGGTTTCTGCTCATGGTAGCTCGGCGGCTGCAGTTCGGTGGCAGTGCTGGCCAACAGGCGGTTCAGTTCGGCGAACAGGGTCGACATGTCGGTATTGCGCGCGATCACGCGCCGGCGCGCGGCTTTGTCCAGCTCCAGCACCGGCGCTTCCACCGACTGCAGCATGGCAATGCGCAGGCGTTCGAATTCGGTATCGGAGAGCAGGCTCTTCTGCAGCTGCAGGGCGCTCTGGCGGCCGGAGCTGATGTCGACGATCAGCAGGTCGAGATCGGACATGTTGCCGACCGACACCGACTCCTTGAGGATGCGCTGGGCCTCGAACACCGTGCCGGCCACGCTCAGCTGCGCGCCGGCGTTGAAGTTGGCTTTCTCGATTTTGCCGGTCAGAATCGGATCGCTGGAGTACAGCAACACGTTGGCGTTCTTCAGCTCACCCGCCAGACCATGGCTATCGCCGACCGCTTTCAGCATCGGAATTTCAAACCAGAACGTGGAACCGGCGCCGGGTTGCGAGTCGACGCCGATCTGCCCGGCCATCAGGTCAATGATGCGCTTGCAGATCACCAGACCCAGGCCGGTGCCGCCGTACAGGCGGGTGGTCGAGGCGTCAGCCTGGCTGAAGGCCTTGAACAGGCTGCCGGCGTTCTCCGGAGAAATGCCGATGCCGGTGTCCTTCACTTCGAAACGCAGGATGTGATGTTGGCGGGTTTCCGACTTGGCCTTGACCGAAATGGTCAGCGTGCCTTTGTCGGTGAATTTTATGGCGTTGCTGAGCAGATTGCTCAGCACCTGGCGCAGGCGCACCGGATCGCCGCGCACGGCCAGGCGCAGCGAGGGATCCAGATGGACCTGGATGGCCAAATGCTTGGCGTCGGCCTGGTTCTGGAACATGCGCACCACCGAATTGACCACATCGCGCAGGTTCATGCCGGTGGTTTCCAGCTGCAGTTTGTTGGCTTCCAGTTTCGAGTAGTCGAGGATGTCGTCGACGATGCGTTTCATCTGGCCGGCCGAGCTGCGCGCGGTGCTCAGAATGTCGGCCTGGTCTTTCTCCAGCGTGGTGGTCGACAGCAGATCGAGCATCGGAATGATGCCGTTCAGCGGCGTGCGGATTTCATGGCTCATCGTGGCTAGGAATTCACTCTTGGCCATGGCCGCGGCTTCGGCGGCCAGTTTGGATTCTTCAGCTCGAATTCCAGACTACGCTGCTTTTCCAGTTCGGTCCGCAGCCCGGTCACTTCCTGCAGATGATGTTCAGTGTTGACTTCGGTCTGCGCGATACGGCTGTGGTGGCTTTCGATGCGGTGCCAGAGCGCTGCCACGAACGAGACGGTCAGCAGCGAGGAAATCACCGTCACGTTAAGCCAGACCGACTCGTTCAGCCAGAGACTGATGCCGGACGAGATGGCGGCGCCGGCGGCCGAGGCCAAAGCCAGCCAGCGGATCAGCATGGACTGCTGCGGGCGCTCGTCCGGATTATTCATCTACAGCACCGACTGGTCGAAACCGAATTCAAGGCTGCTGTCGGCCGAATGCACCAGGTTGCCCTGGATGAAATCGATGCCGCTCATCCACAGTGCGGCCGCGCTCTGCGCGTCCTCCACGCAGTGGCCGATGACTTCCACGCCTCGCCGGTGGGCGTTGTCGGCGAGCGCCTTGACCTGATCGCGCGCGTCCTGGTTGCCGAGCTCGTTGGTCAAGCGATTGGCCAGTTTCACGTAGCTGATTGGCAGGCTGCCGATCAGATCCGGTTCGTCATTGCGCGGATTGTAGCGGCTCAGGCAGAATTGCACGCCCTCGCTACCGAGGCTTTGGCACAGGTCTTTGATGGATTGCTGGTTGAGCATGGCATCGTTGTGGTTGATCTCGATGACCAGGCTGTTCACCGGCACGCCGTAGGCTTTCAGCAGATTCTTCAGCCAGACTGGTTGGCTCTCATCGAGCAGGGTGATGTTGGATTGGTTGACGAACAGCTTGATCTGATCACCTGCCGCCGCACGCTCGCTGATGGTGGACACCGCTTTGGTCATCGACCAGCGATCAAGCGCGATGATCAGATTGCTTTTCTCGGCGATGTGGATGAATTCGGTGGCCGGGACGATGACGCCATTGCCGTCGGTAAGGCGCAGCAGGGACTGGAACTGTTTTTCCGAACCTCCGGCAACCGCCACAATGGGCTGGTACAGATGCGACAGGCAGCCGTTGCTGTCGACGTTGGCCAGCAGTGCGATGATGGCCTCCTCGCGCTGCACTTCCACGCTCGACTGCGGCCGGTAAACCACCACGCCGCTAACGGCGCTGCGTGCACTGCGTGCGGTGCGCTCGACGGCATTGATCAGGATATCCGGACTGCCTTTGCCGTGCTCGAAGTCACAGATGCCGATGTGAACGCGGAATTCGATGCTTTGCCCCTGGATTTCGAATTTCTGCGCCATGATCCGTGTGCGCAGCTTTTCGGCCTGCGTGGCCATCGTGGATTCATTGGTATCGCCCTTGTAGAGCAGCGCGAAGGCGCCATCACCGAAGCGCGCGACCGGTGCCGGCTGGGCGATGCCGGCGAGGAAGGCCGAAAATTCACGCAGCAGATTTTCCAAGGCGCTCAGGCCGAGGCGTTCTTTGAGCAGATTGATGCCGTTGAGTTCGATGAAGAACAGGGCCTGGCCGTCCTGGTCGATGCGCTGTTCAAGCAGGGTCAGCATGTCGGAACGCCGGATCAGCCCGGTTTCCTTGGCGCGTCCGCCGGCGTCCTTGCGCAAGGCCCGGTGGCGTTTGATGCGGTTCTGCACCGCCGCGATCAGCCGGCGCGGCCGGATCGACTTGCTCAAGAAATCGTCGCCACCGGCTTCCAGTGCATCCATCTGGCGTTCCTCGTCGGATTCGCCGGACAGGAACACAATCGGGATGTTCTGGAACTGCACGGATTGCCGGATCATTTCGGTCAACTCGATGCCGCTGGCCTTCGGCATGTTGAGATCCATCAGGATCAGATCGGGCTTGAACGCTTCGATGTGGCCGATCAGGTTGTCGGCCTCCAGCAGCACCTTGGTGCTGATCTCGGCATTGCGCAGAATGCCCTCGGCGAACATGGCCTGCGAACGGTCGTCCTCGACAATCAGCACCCGGTAGCGTTCGGTTTTTCCGAAGCGCAGGATCTGGTCGATGCGGGCGACCACGCCACGGGCATCGGCATTGCCGCTGATGACCGCATCCATCATCGCAAAGCGTTCGTCATTGGTGTCGGCGTCGGCCGCCAGCAACTGCAAGGCGGTCAGGTATTTCGGATGTTGGCGCCGGTAATCGCCGATCAAGCCGCCGATACGCAGCACGTCCTCGGCGTATTCGGCATCGATCAGCAAGAGATCGGCCGGGAGCGCCTGCAGCAGCTCCGACAGCTCATCCACG